>JAVVFR010000416.1:0-1794 GCA_032250595.1 Bacteroidales bacterium
CAGAGTCATCGCTGGATTTTCAGTGGATTCATATCGATACAGTGCGTGCTCAAAAGGAGAGTCCATATAAAAGTACCATCGCACATGGTTATTTTAATATTTCTATTCTGCCTTATCTTTGGGATCAAATTGTGGAGGTTAAAAACCTTAAGATGTCGGTGAATTATGGTATTGAGCGGTTACGTTTTATGGAACCGGTGTTGGTTAACTCCAGGATCCGCATTCGTGCCAAGTTGGTGGATTTGGTAAACCTTCGTGGTATTACCAAAGCCAATCTTCATGTAAAACTGGAAATTGAAGGTTCAAAAAAGCCGGCTTTGGAAGGAGTAATTATTTTTCTCTACCACTTTATCAACTCTTGACCGGTATTTCATTGGCCTCAGGCAGTTTTTCTGTCACGTTTACGTTCCAGTTCATCCAATACGATTTTTCGTAGCCTGATAGATTTAGGTGTTATTTCAACATATTCATCATCCTTAATATATTCCATAGCTTCTTCCAGAGAGAATTTAACTGCAGGGCTGATGGTGACTTTATCATCGGCACCAGATGCCCGCATATTGGATAGTTTTTTAGTTTTTATTACATTCACCACAAGGTCGTCGCCACGTGTGCTTTCACCAATGACCTGTCCGGTATATATCTCCTCATTGGGGTTAATAAAAAAGACACCTCTGTCTTGCAGCTTATCGATAGAATAGGCGATAGCCTTGCCTGTCTCCATGGCAATAATGGCGCCATTTCGTTTCGATTGTATCTCTCCTTTCCATGGCTCATACCCTTTGAACCGGTGAGAGATAACAGCCTCACCTTCGGTAACGGTGAGTAAAGGATTCGTAAGCCCGATGAGGCCTCTGGCAGATATTTTAAATTCAAGCTTTACCCTGTCGCCTTTATTGACAATATTCAGGATATCACCCTTTCGTCGCGTAACCACTTCTATCACTTTACCTGAGAATTTCTCTGCAACATCAACAAACAACAGCTCTATTGGCTCATTCTTATAACCATCAATCTCTTTTATTACCACTTTGGGTTGTCCAAGCTGAAATTCATACCCTTCTCTTCGCATTGTCTCAACGAGAATAGAGAGATGCAGGATACCTCTGCCGTATACCATTAGTCTGTCGGGTGAGTCTGTCTCTTCCACACGAAGAGCAAGGTTTTTCTCTGTCTCTTTAAAAAGCCTGTCTCTTAAATGACGCGAAGTGACGTATTTACCTTCTTTACCAAAAAATGGAGAATTGTTGATAGTAAAAAGCATACTCATTGTTGGCTCGTCGACAGCAATACGTGTTAAAGCTTCAGGGTTTTCAAAATCGGCGATGGTGTCACCGATATCGAAATCCTCAAGGCCCATTACGGCTACTATCTCCCCGGCACCAACAGGTGTTTTGATCTTCTCCTTTCCCAGCCCTTCGAAACGGTATAGCTCTTTAACAACGGATTTATGTACAATGCCGTTTCTTTGAACCACCGATACATGGTCTCCCATTTTGATGGTACCTCTGTGTACTTTCCCCACAGCAATACGTCCGGTATAGGATGAGTAATCCAAAGAGCTTATCTGCAGTTGTAACGTACCCGGATGATCAGTTTCCGGTGGGAAATAATCGATGATAGTATCCAACAGGTAACTTACATCACCGGCAGAAGACAGCCAGTTGCTGCTCATCCATCCTTCTTTCGCTGAACCATAAACCGTAGGAAAACTTAATTGCTCATCAGATGCACCCAATGAAAACATAAGCTCAAAGACATCTTCATTGACTTCATCAGGCTTGCAGTTTGGTT
>JAVVFR010000417.1:0-1792 GCA_032250595.1 Bacteroidales bacterium
GCAAAAGACCCGAGAGGTTGTCCCAATGCATTGGTAAACTGTATCTCCCCAAGCGAAAAATAGATCAGCGATGCTGAAAAAGCACTCCTGTCGTTTAACTTCATATAATAGTTGAGGTAGGCCAGATTGATGTCGTCAACCAATTTACTTAACCATGGACTGTAACTGATAGCTATTCCCATATTCTTTTTCATGAATGCATATTTGGCAGGGTTCCAATGTTGAGAATATACATCAGGTGAAGAAGCTGCCCCTGCATCTCCTATAGCGCCAGACCTTGCATCAGGTGCAATCATAAGAAACGGGACTGAGGTGGTAATAGTGTTGATCTTATTCTCCCCTAACAACTGTTCATAGTAATTTTGACTGATACTTTGCAATGAAAAAGAAATTACTGCCATAAATAGCAACACAAATTTACCTGTTATTGTGCTTTTCATAATATTGTTCTTTTATTTCTTTTTATTAGTAATTAGGTAATTAACTGTTTTATTTGAGTACATATTCTGTGTGTAAAATTAAGATTAATTAACGAAGAATTACTAATTTTTGTATCTCTTCTGCTCTTTTTTGTTCATTATTTTGTATTGTTACTCTATAAATATAAACACCTCGTGCCAGATTATCTCCAAAATCGTCCTTTCCGTCCCATGATACCGGCTCAGCTCTGTAACCGGTGGTCTGTACATTAGCATGGATAGATTTCACCAGCTTTCCACTTACTGTGAATACTTGAATTAATACATCCAAATCGCAACACGCCTGATTATGCTCAAACCAAAATTCGGTATAGGTAGTGAATGGATTTGGATAATTTAGTACATGTTTGAGAACCGGTTCATCGGCTGACTCCACAATAAATTCGGTATAAGCCTCTGAAGAGTTGTTGAAAACATCCCATACTTTCATGCTAAGGGTGTGTAACCCATTTTCCAAATTTTGCAGTGGATACCTGATGGAGCCACTCTGGTAAGAATCCATGTCTGCTTCATAATAATCGTTTAATACGATTTGTTTATCTGTCTCTTCATCGAGTGTTGCGATAATATCATGTCCAATGCCATTGCCAACGGTATTTATACCACTCTCATCACTGACTTTGGCAAATATCATCGGGTTTTCATCGGTTACACCGCCAAAAATAAAAGTGGAGTCGTTTAGATAGAGCAAAATAACCGGCCCTTGCTGATCTGTAACAGCAGCATTGGAAGAACCTCCTATGATCACATTATCATAATACCCATGACCATCTGTTTCTCCATCTTCTGCATAATAGCTGATCTTGCCTTTGCCAAAAGCATAGGCAATATCTTTGGGTACGATAAATGAAAAAGAAAAGGCGCCATTTTCAATAGTGGCTTTACCTTTATATAAGATATTTTTCTGTATTTCAAAATTCCAGGGCGAACTGCCGGCATCGTTGCCCAAGGTAGTATAGGTGATTTTTTTATCGAATACCGAAGGATAAAGCACCCCGTTATAACCGGAAAGCATAACACCATTATCGGATGCTATATAGCCGGAAATCTCTACTTTTGTCAGGGCCTTCAGTGTGTCATTTTGTGAAGCAACAGGTTTTTGATTGATATGTGTTGTTACAATGTTATGTTGAGGATAAGCAAGCATCAATGCAGGATCACCGATAAGAATAACATTGCGGTTGCTTGCAAGAGAGCCTGAATGAACCTTTGATTTCCTAAAAATCTCTCCGATACGCTGGTAGTTGTCATTCACTTTCTTGAATACGGTTTTATAGAACGCATTATTAAAACTGAAGTTTGAAAAAGAGAAT
>JAVVFR010000418.1:0-1790 GCA_032250595.1 Bacteroidales bacterium
GCTTTGCTTGACAAACACCAGATAGACTATATTATTCTGGCCGGGTTTCTGAAAAAGATCCCATCATTTATCATTCAAAGATATCCGGGAAAAATTCTCAATATCCATCCGGCACTTCTCCCTTCCTATGGAGGAAAAGGGATGTATGGGATGAAAGTACATAAGGCAGTATTAGAAAACAATGATAAAGAATCCGGCATCACTATTCATTATGTTAACGAAGTGTATGACACCGGTGAGATACTATATCAGGCAAAGTGCCCTGTTCATCCCAACGACACACCGGAGACCTTGGCAAAGAGAGTGCATGTGCTTGAATACGAGCACTACCCCAAGGTCATCGAACAGGTAATCTTTCGTTGATCAGAAACCCCATAGCAACAGCAGCACCGATACTGCAACAGCTACCAGCAAAGCCTTTATCCAATTTGTGCTACTATCTTTGCTGATAGTTTTAAAGTAGATATGTTCAGAGACCTCCATTCTGTTTCCTTTTATAAAAAAGACAAATTTCAAGGAAGCATAAGATGTAACCGGTTTCCCGTTTTTGGTTGCAGGGGCAAAAGGAGGAATATCCATAAATGCTCTCTCCAACGCATAAGAGAGTTGGTAATTGCTACTCTCGGCTGTGGTGGCTATCACTTCTCCTTTCTTATTGATGGTAATCATGATATCGGCTACCAGATACTCGTTAAGGGTATAGGATACTTCTGTTCTGGAGATAAAGAAATTTTCTTCCAGATAATGATAAAGGCTGTCAATACCTCCTGGGAAATAAGCTTCAGAATAGTTGGGGATGCTATCTGTATTATTTGAAATGGTATCGTTTTGCCCGAATGATTTTACTGTTACGCAAATAATGCAAAAAAAGAACAGGATAAAAGTCTTTATCATAGGCATTTCATTTAGGAGGGTTATCAATGAAATCTTTGGTTAAAGATATAAAACATTTCTTTACATCCAGAAAAAGATCTTAAAAATCAGCCCCTGTTCAAAAGCAGTCAGGCAACAATTTTGCTATAGCGTATTATATTAATACCTGTAATGTTCGGGTTTAAAGGGTCCTTCTTTAGGGACACCGATATATTCTGCTTGTTCGTCAGTCATTTCCGTAAGTTTCACACCCAGTTGAGCGAGGTGCATGCGTGCTACCTCCTCATCGAGTTTTTTCGACAAACGATAGACATCGATTTTATATTTATCGCGGTTGTTCCAGAGGTCGATCTGTGCAAGCACCTGGTTGGTAAAAGAGTTACTCATCACAAAGGAAGGGTGTCCGGTGGCGCAGCCCAGGTTCACGAGTCGTCCTTCAGCTAACATATATATGCAGTGTCCGTCTTCTTTAAAGGTATATTTATCTACCTGAGGTTTAATATTCAGTTTAACAATTCCCGGCCATTTTTCCAGCTTATCGACTTGAATCTCATTATCGAAATGTCCGATATTACAAACAATGGCTTCATCTTTCATTTGAGCCAAATGTTCGACAGTAATAACATCTTTGTTTCCTGTAGAAGTCACAAAGATATTCCCTTCATTAAAAGTATCTTCGATGCGTTTCACTTCAAACCCCTCCATAGCGGCTTGCAGGGCACAGATAGGGTCGATTTCCGTAATAATGACACGTGCACCATAGGATCGCATTGATTTAGCACATCCTTTTCCTACATCACCATATCCAAGCACCACCACTACTTTGCCGGCAATCATCACATCGGTAGCGCGCTTAATACCATCGGCGAGCGATTCACGGCAACCATACAGGTTATCGAATTTTGACTTGGTCACTG
>JAVVFR010000419.1:0-1780 GCA_032250595.1 Bacteroidales bacterium
CTTGTAACTACATTACCGTGGGTATTCCATGGGCCAGAGCTACTACTGGTGGCGCTTTTGCTTCTGTAGAACTATTGCGTGTAATTGACGATAAATGCCAAAGGCTTTTTGAAAACTGTTTCGCTATCGTTGAAGGTCCCGATGCCCCTGACCTTATCGCTCAGGAAATGGATAAAGAAGTAATCCTTTATATGGTGAATCGTAAAAACAATCCTAATTATAATGAAGACTATAGTATTATTGATCCCTCTATCGTTTTTGCTGATACTATCCCAAGTGCAGAAAGAGGTGATTCAACATATACTTTCGAAGGATATCAAATTTTCCAGGTTAGAGATGATCAGGTTAGTATCACTGATGTTGATAACAGGGATGCCGATAAAGTCAGACTGGTAGCACAGTGTGATATTAAAAATGATATCAGCCGGATCATCAATTATGAATATGATGGTTACCTTGGACTTTATGTGCCTACAGAAAAAGTTAATGGCGCCAATGAAGGATTATTCCATTCTGTTAAAATTACAGAAGATCAATTTGCTTCCGGCGACAAACGGTTGGTAAACCATAAAAAATATTATTTTATCGCTATTGCTTATGCTCATAATGAGTTTGCCCCTTATGTGGTGGATCCGGGAGTGCCTGATGGTTTGAGAGGACAAAAGCTTCCTTACCTGGCAAGCCGGAAAAGTCAAGCCGGTGGATCTATTGAGGCTATAACAGTGATACCACATATCCCAACAATGGAAGCCGGTGGAACTATCACTAATGCTGAATATGGCGATGGACCTAAAATTACCCGTATTGAAGGAAATGGTAATGGTGGTATGGAAGTGCATCTGACCAATGAGACAATTGATGAAATTATGGCAGGAGCTCCTTATAAATCATTAACCCCGGAATATAAAAATGGTCATGGGCCAATAAATGTGAAAGTTATTGACCCGTTAAACGTGAAAGCGGGATCATATACCCTTCGTTTTATTGATACCCTACCTGTTGGAACAACAAATTGGGAGTTAACTTTTACTGATGATGAAGGAAATGTAGAGGTTATTCATTCTCAAAAAACTATTGAAGTTGAAAATGAACAATTATTGTTAGACCATGGCATTGCTGTTACTATTGGGCAAACCAACAGCCCCGGTGATAAGGCTAAGGTTAAAAACAATGGGTTCATTAGTGCAAGTATTGCTTTTGCTGACAGCACCAAACCATGGCTCTCAGGGATACCCGATGTGGATGGACCCGGTGCACTTAACTGGATTCGCTCCGGTACACTTAATGATGAGGCCTCTCCTGAAAATAATGACTATGACCCTGGTGCCGATGGAGCAAATTTTATTGACCCCGAAGAACACTATGAAAAGATTATTAATGGTACATGGGCTCCTTATCGACTGACCAGTAAATATGAGAATGGACCACAGTGGAATAAGTTTGCAGTAATCTCTAAAATGTTTAATCTGCATAGTGTTATAGTGGTGTTCACTCCTGATAAATCGAAGTGGACGCGTTGTCCGGTTTTTGAACTGTGTGAGAGTATCAGTTTGTCTGAAGGGGGTGCTGAGAAAATGGAAATGCGTGCAGCTGCTTCTAAAGACAGGAATGGCAATACAGGGACTAATGAGGCTACAGCTAATGGCACACAACCTACCGGAATGAGTTACTTCCCCGGATACGCTATCAATGTTGAAACAGGTGAACGGCTTAATATGGCTTTTGGTGAAGATTCATGGCTCGTGGGGCAGAATGGCAAAGATATGTTATGGAATCCTAC
>JAVVFR010000420.1:0-1766 GCA_032250595.1 Bacteroidales bacterium
GCCAATCCTGCTTTGTCCCTTTTCGTATTGAAACATTCTGCTCATACCCGATTCCCAGCGTATCCCTCCGTATGCACTGGTCATATTAGATACCGGAGCTCCGGCCATAGCTGCTGCAAACATTGAAGTGCGTGTTACTATATAAGCTATCTGGTATCCTCCCCAGCTCTGTCCTTGTAATCCAATGTGTTGTTCATCAACAAATCCTTGCGAGATCAAATATTTTGTGCCACTCACAACCGTTTGAAGTGCATCATCACCCGGATGTCCGGTGCTGTAATGGATGTCAGGAGAGAATATTATATAACCATTGCTTAGGTAAAAAGGAATGTTAATTACAGAACGACTGGGTGAAAACCCATGATAGTAATGATATTCATCCGTATGTTTTGCATAGAAGTAAACAATCATTGGATAACGTCTCGTAGGGTCAAAATCTTCAGGAAGGTACAATAATCCTTTGTATGGTCGATCATTACTGTCTGCCCATTCTACCATTGTAACACTACCCCAGAGATACTCCTTTTGTATCTCGTTAACAGTTGTAAGTTTTTTGATAGATGAAAATGTTGCATCAGCCCAATAGAGGTCAGGATATTCTTTAAAAGTGCCTTGCTGCCATAGATAAGACTTTTCGTTTTTTGCTTTTTTCAGATAAAATACATTAAACGATCCGGTATGTAATGGTTGCGGGGAAGCAGCTTTTTTTAGGTTGAGAGCGTATATCCCTTTGTCTTTAGTGTTTTCATTGGTGCCGTATAGAAGAACCTCCCGGTTTTTTGCAAAGCACCGTTCATCTTTATCTGTATAAATGATACGATACGTTACCTGGTTGTTTTTGCCATTATTATCTGTAATAACATCCTGTTTTTGTTCAGTATTCATATCGAAACGCCAAATATCATAGCGGCCATTTATTAAGGCATATCTGCCTTCATTATACCAACCGGCAAATCCATATGCGTTGGCAGGCTTAGGTAGATCATGGTTATGATCAACAAAAGTCATCCTGTTTTCGCATGTTAAACACGTTTTGTTTTGTTCTGAAATGCTATAGCTGTACCATGCGCTGTCATCAGATAAATAATAGAGGATATAATTTTCAAACGGGGATAAATAAATTTTATCGGCAAAACGCTCTAATATCAGTTTTTTTTCACCGGAGTAAAGATCCAACAGATAAACATCACTTAAAGATTTCCTTCCCATGACAACTCTTTTGCATAGGTGAGCTCATCATAAATCAAAGCATACCGTTCAACTGTTTTTGTATCGTACACCGATTTTCTGAAAGTAGCGTTCTCGATAGGGACAAGCTTCCTTTCGTTTATGTGATAAACAGATGCGAAAGAACGTTTTTTTTCATCTTTCAACCTGTTTTTTTGCTGTGATTGAAGAAATGGGTCTGTCCAGCTCCAGATATCCACCTGATATTTTTCATCCTCAGGAAGGGTGTCGTTGTATGTTTTTTTTTCCGGGTATGATCGTTGGAGGAAGAGAAGCTTGTTGTTTTCGGCAAATGTAACCTTTTTGTGGCGGCTGAAAATCATCTCTTCGTCAGGGTTCTTAATATCTTCGAATATTTCCTTTTCAATATCTGTATATAACCTTAGTGAAAGCGATTCAGGGTTATTGGTATCGGGCATGATAAGGAGTGCCAACATTTTTTCATTATGGCTAAACACAAAGTTAATAACAGTAACTGAGTCGATAAATAATGTATCAAATGATCTGTTTTCAGTATTAAAGATAATCACAGCACAAAG
>JAVVFR010000421.1:0-1762 GCA_032250595.1 Bacteroidales bacterium
TTTCCCACCTGGTATTTTTTCAACAACTCAATATTCATCATAGCCTGCATTTGGTAAAGCATTTCGTTACCACACCGGCGCGCTATATCACCACTGTCAGACTCTTCTGTTCCCAGCACGGCATAGTCAACGCTGGCATGGGATAACAATGTCACAAAGGCTCGCATCACTTTCCTGTATCTGTCGTCGAATGCTCCGGCACTGCCTACCCACAGCAGGTATTCAGGTTGTTTGCCTTGTGCAACGCATTCAGCCATCGTTGGTATTATGACAGGGTTGTTTTGATTGTCGGTGATATTTTCAGCCCATAGCATCCTGTCTTCGGGAGAGAACTGCCAGGGAGCTCCATTATTTTCGATATTGGTGAAGATGGCATTAATCTCAGCAGGTGCTGCAGCTTCTTCCATTACGAGGTACCGCCTCATATCCATAATCATAATCGGGTGGTTGATACTTACCGGACACTCTCTGGCGCAAGCATTACAGGTAGTACATGCCCATAACTCTTCCGTGGAGATACAATCACGCAGCAATGACTTTTGGTCGTCAAAAGATTTGTCTTTTATCAACTGTGGACCCTTCTCTTTCATCCGTGCCCTCAGGTCAATAAATATTTTACGGGGGGAGAGCTTCTTTCCTGTTTTGTTGGCAGGGCATACCTCGGTACATCTGCCACATTCAGTGCAACTTAGGGCATCAAGGTAGTTTTTCCATGTAACATCTTCCACGTCTTTAATGCCAAACCGGGTCACTTCCTCTTCTATTGCCCCTTCTGCAGGAGCAGCATATGCTGTGTCGGGATTCATCATCATCTTAACCTCTTTAGTGATAGTTTCCATATTTGGTAAATATCCCAAAGGGTAAAGCCTTGACAAAAAGACATTGGGTACCGACATAAATACATGAAAATGTTTGCTGTATGGCAAAATGTTAGCAAAAATCATGATAAGGACAATATGCCCCCACCAATTTATTTCATGCCACAAGTGCTGATGGTAGGGTGATATCCCTGAAAACCATGGTGCCAATAACTCACTCACAGGAAAAGTGCCAACAGGATTTTCTGTGCTTAGAAGATAGAAAGTGTTCATCCCCAACAGCGTAAGCATCAACAACAAAATCATACTCAAAGCAATATTGGCATCTTTATGTGATTTGGGTTTCATCTCAATGCCGTCAAAACGTTTTACAGCATGGAATAAACGTCTGACAAGAAAAACAACAATAAAGATGGCAATAAACAGTGCAAAAATATCTCCTGCTCCTATAATAATGTTATATACAGGGCCAAGTATCGACAACACTCTTTCTGAACCTGTGAGGCCATCGATGACCATCTCAATACTTCCAATGAGAATGATGCAAAAACCCCAAAATACCATGGCATGCATAAAGCCGATAACAGGCTTACGCATGATACGTGTCTGGCCAAAAGCAACCGATAACACAACACCTATGCGCTTGCCAATATTTCTTACTTTAAACGCGGGTTTTGTGAGCCTGAAAAAACGGCATATCCGGAAACATGTCCATGAAAATATACCTATAGCTAATAACAGGACAATGAAGAAAATAATCTCTTTTGACATGATTGAATAGTTTTCTGAATAATTTCAGATGCGAAAATAAGAAAACTATTTAATTTTTTTCAAAGTAACATCTACGTTAATATAAATGATTTCGGAAATATTCTTTATTACTGATTTAGGCCTTTTGATATTATAATCTTCAAGACGTATTGAAAATGAAGATGTCGCATTTA
>JAVVFR010000422.1:0-1749 GCA_032250595.1 Bacteroidales bacterium
GGCCCTTGCCTTTATATACAAAAATATATGGTCCCTGGTTATTGGAACCATGATCGGGACCCTCATAATGACTGTATGGAGCCATTTCCTCGATGAAAAAATAAATAACAAGTTCGCATTTGAAAAAGATGCACTTAATGAACTCATATCCTTTGGCAAATGGATCTTTTTTTCCACGGCCATGATGTTCTTAGCAACCCAGGCAGACAGATTTCTCTTAGGAAAAATTTTCCCCCTATCCCTGTTTGGAGTTTACAGTATTGCAATAATATTTGCTGAGCTACCCAAGGAAATTATCAACCAACTCAGCAGTAAAGTGATCTTTCCTCTCATTTCACATTTTTCAGATCTGCCCCGCAACGAATTGCGAAAAAAAATACTCCAAAAAAGAATTCTGGTTTTACCTCTGCTTGCTCTCCTGGTTGCACTAATGGCAAGTTTCGGGGATACGCTGATAGACTTTCTCTATGACGAGAGATATCAAGAAGCGGGTTGGATGTTGAGTTTACTCGCACTTGGCATGTGGCCTCTTGTCCTGTATGCAACAATAGACAGATCACTTTATGCTATTGGAAAACCCAGCTATTCTGCATTTGGAAACTCTTTGAAGTTTATATATATGATATCCTGCGTTCCTCTTTCTTATAAATATGCTGGTTTTTTTGGGGCTGTATTTGCGGTCGCAATGAACGACTTGCCCGTATACCTTACTATCAGCATAGGATTGAGCAAAGAAAGACTTTCCTGTTTTAAACAGGATATACTTGCGACAATGCTCTTGATGGCACTGGTGGCAATGTTTATAACCATTCGTCTAGCGTTTGACATGGGAACTCCAGGCAACGTTCTTTAATAACCCGACAAAATAATAAATGACCAGCAACGAGAAGATTAACGAATCCAGTTTCTGAATGCTTAATGGAGGTAATAAATGAAAGCAGTTATCTTGGCAGGTGGTCTTGGCACAAGACTGGCTGAAGAAACAAATGTTAAGCCCAAACCAATGGTCGAGATAGGTTCTGATCCCATCTTATGGCACATAATGAAAATCTACAGCTATTACGGAATAAACGACTTCGTCATTTGCCTGGGGTATAAAGGGTATATAATAAAAGAATACTTCAACCATTATTTTCTTCACTCATCTGACGTCACCTTTGATATTGAGAACAATACGATGGAAGTGCACCAGAAAAAAGTAGAGCCCTGGCGGGTCACTCTGGTTAATACTGGTGAAAAAACAATGATCGGAGGCCGGATTAAACGTATCATTGACTATGTTGAAGGAGATGATTTTTGCCTGACATATGGTGATGGCGTTTCTGATATAAATATCAAGGAACTCATTGATTTCCATAAATCTGAAGGAAGGCTGGCGACTGTTACTGGTGTTCAACCCCCAGGCCGTTTCGGCGCTATCGATTACGATGGCAACAAAGTTACCGGCTTTAAAGAAAAACCACAAGGTGACGGTGGGTGGATCAATGGCGGTTTTTTTGTCCTTTCACCTAAAGTGGTAAAATATATCGAGGCTGATCATACTGTATGGGAGCAGGAGCCTATGGAGAACCTGGCTTCTGATTCCGAATTATCTATTTACAAGCATAATGGATTTTGGCACCCCATGGACACCTTAAGGGATAAACGTTATCTGGAATCACTTTGGGTCGCCAATAAAGCGCCTTGGAAGTTATGGTGATATGGAGAATCATACATGTGACTTTCTGATCATCGGAGGAGGAATCGTAG
>JAVVFR010000424.1:0-1743 GCA_032250595.1 Bacteroidales bacterium
TATGTGTATTTGTGGTAGAGAGTATGTTGGTATTCTGAGACAACTCAACCGGACGATTTGATACTGGAAGATTCCTGCGCATTTTGTGTCACCTCGATTATCTTGTTTTCACCATTTCATGGTGTGTGTGAAAAGTATTTATTTAGACTTACTTAAAAAAGCTACTTCTAAAGAATTACTAGGTGCCTGGATCGTTCCTCTTGGCTGTCCGAAGCGAATGCTTGTATGGGAGGTGATCGACCGATAAAAATACACTTTATATCTTTTTTGCAGAATAATTCTTGCCTGACAAAAAAGTAATAAATAAGCATTCAATGCGAGAAATAAGTAGGGAAATATTTAATCTGCTTGTAGGAATTTACTTACAATAACAGCGTTTTTTATTTGATATAGATCATTCTTTCTATTTGTCTATGAGATAGAATTGGAAAGGCCTTTTAATCGTAAAACCAAAAATTAACCTATAATAAAAAATCAAGAGGTGTAATTCTTTGTTATCATCAAAAAAGTACAACGTCGTTTTTTGATCTCATGCTGACGAGATTCCCTGCCTCGCGATTACTTGGCTCCATGATTGCCATCATTTCTGGCTGTTTACTGTTTCTATCATGGATTAGTGAATCCGGCTGGGTAGCATTGATACCCGACCTTTTATTGATGGGACAAAATACGGCATTGGCCTTGCTGTTACTTGGTGTTAGTATCGGTTTTTCCGATAGCTGTGCCACATCCAGAGTCAGGCTGTTATTTCTTCTGGTCATTGCCCTGGCCCTGACACCATTGCTGCAAGGCTTATTCAATGCCTATCCAACCGATAGCTATTTTCGTGTTCTGTTGAATACCTTGCCAGCCGAAGGAGCATGGCCGGGTCGAATGTCACGCGCTGAAGCCTTTGCCATCGTGTTGTTGGCAGGGGCTGCCCTGAGCTTGCAGGGTAGACTGCTCGCCCATGTCGTCTTTGCGATCCTTGGTGCGAGCTGCGTAACACTTATAACCCTCCCCCAACTTACCTACAAAGCGATTGACTCAATTCTTTTAGGGGCCATCTATATACCTGCTCAGGGTACTTTCAGCTTGCTCACCACACTGTGTATGTTTCTGGCAGCGTTGGCGGTCATCTGCCAGGGCTTAAAGCACTCAGCCTATGCCGATTGGCAATCCGATAATCCGGGGCGCGCTGTCGCCATCAAGGTCATCATGCTGCTGACGGTGTTAATAAGCATTGCAATATCAAGTGTCGTTGGCTTTATACCCGAGGCAACACTCTCTTTCATCTTGACGTTGTTACTGTTGATGACAGCTTTTGGTTTTCTGATTATCTATCATCAGATAGTGGCAGCAGTTGACGCCAGAGAGCAGACTGAGAAGGAGCTTAAGGAACGGGAAACAATGCTGGAGCAGGCCCAACGGCAGGCTAGTATCGGCTGTTGGCGACTGACTTTGACTACCGGAGAGCTGTTGTGGTCGCAAGAGTGTTATCGGATCTTCGGTATAGCCGTCTCAACACCTTTACGTTATGAGAGTTTTCTGGAACTGATTCACCCTGATGAACGGGAACTGGTTAATCAAGTCTGGAACAAGGCCCTTCAGAGTGGCGATTATGATATTGAACACCGTATTGTTGTCGCCGGATGTATCAGATGGGTCAGGGAGCAGGCTGTTTTTCAACGGGACGAGCATGGCAAAGTGCTTGTTATCCTGGGTACCGTGCAGGACATTACTGCCATGAAGACCAAAGAGAGC
>JAVVFR010000423.1:0-1743 GCA_032250595.1 Bacteroidales bacterium
GAAATTAATTTTTTTCAGGCTTCAAAATTAACCAAAAAATCAGTATTTATTGCTATCCGGGATTAAAGTATGTGTAACTAATCAGTGCCTAGAGTGCCTAAAGTGTCTAGAGTGCCTAAAGTTAATATAATAGATGAATCAGTTTGTTTTATAATCGGCAATGACACTCAACGCATGTAACACATTTTGATTGTTTTTAATTGCAGTATCAATAATGGATCTCAGGATAGCGAAGTTCTCAGCAGCACTCAGTATTTTGAACTGCCCAGATATTTTCTGTTTTACCTTGACATTTCGAATGGCTCTTTCAGAACCATTATTATCAGGAGGAACATCCGGATGATAGAGAAAGGTAAAGACATGATCACGATATCTGGTAATCCGCTTTTGAAAAGCAATCATCTCTTTGTGCTTTGGATCCAAAGTCTCTGTCAGCAAATTATCCAATTCTCTTTCCACAAGCTCCCGTTGATGGTTTGGATAAAAATAGTCAGCACGCGTAAGTTGATTTTTAAGTTTATGAGCTTGTCTGAGCATTACCCGGAATCTGGTTGGCCATGCTACTTTGTAACATTCCTCCAGATATTTAGTCTCTCGTTCAAGGTGAGCTGTGCACAACTGATGTGCTTTTACCGGGGTTTGAAAATGCGCTTTCCAGCAATCATGAACAAGTACAGCTTCCCGGGAAATACCACTCACATTCTCATCAATAGTAGTCGTTCCCCGATTGGTAGAAGCGGCAATAAAAGTAGCCCGTTTATTTTGCCATGTCCAGAACCAATGCTTTTTCCCATTGACTTTCACCCCGGTTTCGTCTGTGCCGATAACCCCACTGTTAAGTACTTTCCGGCGTATCATTTCATAGCCGGTAACACCTTTAGATGCCAGCCGGTTCAGCAAACAATGCAGTCCCCCTTCACTAACCTGAACCGTAAAGATGTCATTGAGCAGTTCCTTAAGTCTCTTGAACGGGAGGTATTGTCTTACACTGAGATAGCCAACAAGAGTTTCAATATTTTTACCATATCTCACCGCACTATCAACACCAACAGGGAAATCACTTTCCACAATATGACCACATGCACACTTGCAACGATAAACTCTGTGTTCCGTAACTATTTGTTTGACAGTCGGGATATCAATAACCTGTCGCTTTCCGAAAAGTTCGAAAGGCAGACCACTCACATCTTTCCCGCATTCAGAACAAAAACACGCATGATGTTCAATAATCTCATCTGGCGTATCTGTCATCTCCAACGTTTTGCCTTCATGACCTGGTTGTCCTCCTGCTTTACGACCACTTTTCTCGCGAAGGCTGCTCGTGTGTGGTGGCCTGTTCTCATCCTTAGAAGGCGGCAAAGAGCTATTGCTACTGTCTTTTCTTGTTGTGTATCGTGCCAACTCTTTTTCAAGGAAATCGACCTTTTTCATCAAACGGGTAATTTCCTGCGCCTGCATCATAACAATGCGCTTCAATTCTTCGATGATTATTTTATCAGAGGTCTCCATGTCTTATGCTGCAAAGCTAACCCTGATATCCATCATTTCAAAGAACGTAATCGCTTATTTATCAAACACTAAAAAACTTATTTGTTAATATGTGTCCGTTTTTTTGCAAAGCCAGTTTTATGAACTACCAAAATGTTAATTTCACCCTTAAAAATGTTAATAAACCCCTCGCTTTTTTTTTAACTTTAAGTACTCCAAACTCTAGCTCACTTTAGGCACTGATTAGTTACAAAT
>JAVVFR010000425.1:0-1738 GCA_032250595.1 Bacteroidales bacterium
CAGGAGCCGTTCTGGAAATGGCAAGTAACCCTGAAAAAGCAAAACAGTTGGGCAAAAATGCCAGGAAAACAGCCATGATGAGGCATGACAAGGAAAAAATCGTATCTGATCTGATAAAGACTTATGATTCCATCATCGATAATAATTACAACTCTGCCGATTAAACAATTAATATTTGACAAAACTTATCTACATTATTTCTCCGGGCCACTCAGGCTCAACACTTGCCGATTGCATACTTGGCACTCATCCTGATTTTATCTCCTCAGGAGAGTTAAGATACCTGGGTTGGCAGATAGAGCGCACCAAAGATGTTAAGCCAACGGTAGAAGCCCAGAATGCCTGCACCTGCGCGAAGGATTTCAGGGAATGTGAATATTGGTCGGAAGTATTCGAAAGGCTCCGGTCAAAAACAGGCATCGACATGAGGAATGATCCTCTTTTATTCAACATGTATTATTTCAGGCAGTTTTCATACCAGGATCGCGGCTCATTAAAACCTGCCTTGCCCGGTAAGATTAAAGCAAGATTAACGCGAAAGTGGATACAGGCAGGCCATTCCTATAAAAAACTCATCTGGATGGAACCAAAACTTGGGCTTTGGATAAAAAACAACTGGTTGCTGTACGAAACAATGGCTGAAGTGGCCAGTAAACCCATTGTTGTTGATTCATCTAAACACTTAACAATAGCACTTTTATTGCAGCAATACCGCCCCAATGATGTAACAATTTTGTTTCTGAACAGATCACCTGAAGGTCTTGCCGCATCACACAGAAAGTGGGCGGTAAAGTCGGGAAAGAATTTCCATCTTCAGGATTTTATTGAAATGCACAAGAAGCACCATTCGCGCTTAACACAATGCAAGAACTCAATTGATAATCTAAAGTACATTGATATTCAATATGAAGAGATGGTGAAGCATCCGGCAACATTTTTGCATACTTGTGTGGCTCAGACAGGGGCAAATGAGGTTTTTAAGCGACAAACTGATGAAGAATTCTATATCGATCCTTCAAAATTGCATCTGGTGGCCGGAAACCCGATGCGATACCGGGGCAGGCAGTTAATAAAAAATGATGAACGATGGAAAACTGAATTAACAGATAAGGAGAAAGAATATATTGCAACGAAATACTATAAGACAATGGATAAGCGCTGGCTTTAATTACCAGCGCAGCACCAGAAAGCGCTTCGGATATTCACTTACAACCTACTGTGGCCGGATACATTCATTTTTAGCCGGTGTGCAATTGGGAAATAATGTGTGTTTTTACGGAAAGCCTTTTATCCAGAAAGCCAGAACGGGAAAAATTGTTATTGGCGATCATTGCAGCTTTCGTTCAAATGCAAGCTCCAACCTAATTGGCATTAACCGGCCCTGCATCATAAGCGCAGATGCTGATGCAATTTTAATCATAGGTGAGCGGTGTGGATTTAGCGGCACAGTAATTGGCTGCTTTAAACACATAATTATTGAAGATAACGTAAGGTGTGGGGCAAATACATTGATCACCGATGGCGATTGGCACAGCGATGACCCCCGCTCAGGGCCTCCCAGGGCTATTTACATTGGTAAGAATGTGTGGCTGGGTGTTAATTCAACGGTATTAAAAGGAGTAAGCATAGGCGAAAACTCCGTAATTGGAGCAAGCAGTGTTGTTACAAAAGATATTCCGTCAAATGTAATTGCAGCAGGTAACCCCTGTAAAGTTATTAAGGCATTAAATTCATACGG
>JAVVFR010000426.1:0-1728 GCA_032250595.1 Bacteroidales bacterium
CTATCGACAGGCTGGAGAAGGTGATTGTAAAGAGTGGTTATAATATTGACGCACGTATGTATTGGTTTATCAATCCCAATTACGAGATAAAGTTTAAGTTAAAGCCGAGGCGTCAGTCAAGGTTGATCGCAGCGATACCCTATTTGAGAAATTTCTTCACTACAGCCGGGTATTATATTGTTGGCAGGAAGCATGCCTGATAAAAAAGTATTGACGGCAGGTTGATTTATAAATATTATCCGTTGACAGCAAAATAACTTAGGAGTGCTATTGCAGCTGTTTCTGTGCGTAATCTTGCTTTACCGAGGGTTACGGGTGTAAATCGATGTTGAAGTGCCAGATCGATTTCTTTTGCCGTGAAGTCTCCTTCCGGGCCAATAAGAATTACAATAGAGGTGGGTGGTGTTTGCAGTGCCGCAACAGTCTCTTTCTCTCCTGAAGCACAGTGTGGGATTAATCTCAATTGTTCTTTACATTTTGTTACTACATTGTTATAATGCTCCGGTGGTGCAAGCACAGGAAGGTACAATCTCTCTGATTGCTTCATAGCAGAGACCATAATTTTTTCAAGTCGCTCGCGGCGGACAAAAGGTTTTTCTGTTCGTTCACAAAGCAAAGGTGTTATTTTATGAACCCCCAGTTCAACAGCTTTTTCGATCAGCCATTCAAAACGATTGTTGTTTTTGAGTGTTGACACGGCAAGGTGCATTTTTCTTGGATCAGGGGGCACAAATGAAATATCGTTAATACGGCAGATGCATCCTTTAATATTTTCCTGATCCAGTATTGTATTTGCCAAATGTCCTTTTCCGTCGGTAAAGAGAACGGTATCTCCTTTTCTGGCACGCAGCACTTTTAGCAGATGTTTCGACTCTTCAGGGGTGAGGATAATCTGTTGCTCTGACAATTCATTGATGTAGAAAAGAGTCATGTCTGGGTTTTTTAAATACTACTGACCGATGCTATCAATCGGCGATATCACGAGCAGCTCTTAGTCCCGACTGCAGTGCTCCCTCAATCCATCCACCGGCAAACGATACGGCATCACCGGCAAAATGGATATTGTTTTCTGCCGTGGCAAGGGCACTATAATAGTGATTCTGTCCCGGATAGTATTGTTTAAAAGCGCCCCGGTACCCCGGCATCTCCTCCCAGCTAAAACCATAGGCACTCACGACATGCGGTCGGATAGTGTTTTTGCCGTAGATTACCTCCAGGAAATCTATGGAGCGGTCGGCACGCTCTTCAATATCTGAAGCATGCCATTTTCTGCTGTCATCTTCCCAGATATAAGAGGAGCAGATAAGTCCTGTGTCGGTATCTTCAAAATCGAACAGGTAAGCAGCCCGGATAGGCAGGTCGGTAATAGTGGTGGTTAGCTCATGGCCGGGAGCTTTCCAAAAGGCAGTCTCTGTCTCAAGAAAGATCTTCCCCGATGACATATAGTGGGCATTATGTATCGCTTGCCATTTTTCAGGAGAGAGCAACGTTGTTTCAATATCTATCTCCATCTGCACCGCTCTGGGTTGGGCTGTGATGATAAGATGATCACAGCCAAATATCTCTCCTTTCAACGTCTTTAAAAGCAGTTCGCCACTCTTTTTACTTCTTTTTATTGCGATAATGGGTGTTTGAAGAAAAACGAGGTTTAGCTCCTGCAGTGAAAATGTGCCTTCATCGATAGGTACCCGCTGCTGATAAAAACCTTCTGCCAGCTTGTCATTGCCT
>JAVVFR010000427.1:0-1721 GCA_032250595.1 Bacteroidales bacterium
TGCATTTTAAAGGTAATTTGTATTTCCATTTTATAATTCTTACATATTGATTAACAAAACTATACAAAAAAACACCTCATTACTTGCAACAGTGTGAACTATCAACCCAAGGATTTTGTTTAAAATAATATTGATAATTCTTTTTTTATTTAATTTTGCATGTAATGACTAACCGCTAAAAAGAGATAATATGATAACCAACAATTTTATTAAAAGACACAACGGACCACGGGAGCATGAAGTTTCTAAGATGCTGGAAACCATAGGTGTTAAATCAAAAGAACAATTGATTAACGAAACAATCCCTGCAAAGATCAGAACAGAAAGACCACTCAATCTGGCTGATGGGATCAACGAATATGAAATTCTCTCACACTTGAAATCGATAGGTGCAAAAAACAAGATATACAAAAGTTATATCGGCATGGGTTATTACAATACCATTTTACCTGGCGTTATCCAGCGTAATATTCTGGAGAATCCGGGCTGGTACACTTCCTACACACCTTACCAGGCAGAAATTTCTCAGGGACGGCTGGAGGCTTTACTGAATTATCAAACTATGGTAAGCGACTTAACCGGTCTGCCCATTGCCAATTCTTCGCTTCTCGACGAAGGCACTGCTGCATCAGAAGCCATGATCATGGCTTTCAATGCCCGTCCAAGAGCCAAAGCCAAAGCAGGAGCCAACAAGTTCTTTGCCGACAGCAACCTCTTCCCTCAAACCCTTGATATTCTCAAAACCAGGGCTGTCCCGCTAAATATTGAACTGATAGTAGGTGATTTTACAACGGTTACTTTCGATGATGCGTTTTTTGGTGCCATGGTGCAATATCCTGACCAATATGGGAATATTAATAACTACGAAACATTTGTCGAAAAAGCCTGTGCCAGTGAATTAACTATTGCAGTAGCAGCCGACTTGCTGAGTCTTGCATTACTGACACCACCCGGTGAGTGGGGTGCCGATATTGTGGTAGGTTCAGTACAGCGTTTTGGAATTCCTATGGGATTCGGTGGCCCTCATGCAGGATATTTTGCTGCCAAAGAAGCGTATAAACGTCATATCCCTGGCAGAATCATTGGTGTTTCAGTGGATGCCGATGGAAACCGTGCATTACGTATGGCCCTGCAAACACGTGAACAACACATCAAACGTGAACGCGCTACATCAAATATCTGTACCGCTCAGGCTCTGCTGGCCATTATGGCAGGAATGTATGCTGCCTATCATGGTCCCAAAGGAATAAAAGAGATTGCCAGACACATAAATATCCTTACCGGTGTGCTAGGCAATGAAGTGAAACAGTATGGGTATTCACAGGAAAATGAGTTCTTCTTTGACACGCTCAAAATAAAACTCCCTGATAATGTTGCTGTAAGTGATATCGAAAAACTGGCACTGGCACAACAAATGAATTTCAGATACATCGACAACAAACATATTGGTATCTCAATTGATGAGACCACTGAACTCTCAGATATCAATACAATACTGGAGATCTTTGCTCAAGCAAATAAAAAACCTTTTACTCCTTTTGTATGTGTTCCTGAAGCGTGTGTAAAGATCACCACCATCCCTGCAGTATTAACACGCACATCCGGATATATGGAGCAGGCGTGTTTTAACCAATACCATGCTGAAACAGAGATGATGCGTTACATGAAAATGTTGGAAAATCGTGATCTGGCACTGAACAGAACCATGATCCCGCTTGGTT
>JAVVFR010000029.1:0-9805 GCA_032250595.1 Bacteroidales bacterium
TGGCAGAGAATTCAGAGATTAACCCTTTATTCGGATTTTTTATTCAGGTCAGTGAGCTGATGGAATATTTGCCACTTTTAAACGCTGTAAGTATTGTTGCTGCGGTAATTAATGTGATTGGGCTGATATTTATGTGGAAGCTTCAAAAAGTGGGTTTTTACATTTATGCTGTCACAGAATGGGCTCCTGTTGTTATCTGGTCGGTTATCTATTTTCAGGTATTGGGTGGCTTAGGTTTGTTTATGAGTACACCCGCCGTCATAATAGCCTTAGTATTTACCTTCCTATATGCATTAAACCTAAAACATATGCGATAGGCAATACTTTGTTGTAGAAAATTTATAAATCAAAGAGCAGAAGGTGTTTGTGCTAATGGATATTTTATTCATTCTCTGTTTCATTCGATACAGAGAACATTTCCATTTGCACTCCGGTGTTTTCCGGTGAGAAGAGTGACAGTTGGTTTTCGCTGATGTAACTGTCGTGTTCCAGCATATCTGCATGGTGTTGGAGATAATCACGGATGGCCGTTTTGATAAGTTTATTGGGGGTGGTGTTTTTCAACCGGGAGCAACGATCAACAAGATCTTTTTGCTTTGCTGTAAGTTTAAAGGCAACTTTTTTATATTTTTTTCTTTTTGATTTCCGGTATTTTGCAGCCATGGGATATTTTTTTTCATTGAGCTAACATATAAAAAACCAATATTTAATAAAAGAAAAAAGGTAAAAAGTTATTGACGCATTACCAACAATTGATAAAAACTTTTAACGCTTATACACTTTTTTCTTACTCACTTCGCGATGGTTTTTGCAAAAATTTCCAAAAACCGGTCCAATTCTTCAGCAGTATTTAACCTGCCTAAAGAGAATCTGATATTTATTTCATTGTCGCGCACACCAAGGGCTTTGGCGACATCTGATTTTTCATTCGTGCCGCTGCTGCAGGCACTGCCCCCGGATACAGCAACACCATTCATATCGAGCCGCTGTTGCAACATATCACCGGCAATATCTAAGGGGAAAGCCATATTTATGATATTGCCGAGTGTATGTTGAGTGCTGCCGATAATTCTTGCTTCAGGGATGATAAAGGTTAGTCCATTGATAAGTCCGGTCCTTAGTGAAGATATTTGCTTGTTGACAGTTTCATTATCTTTGCAAGCAATTTCTATAGCGGTTTTCATGCCGGTGATCCCATAGATATTTTCGGTACCGGAGCGCATGGTCCGCTCTTGCTTACCGCCTTCGATAAGCGGTTTGATATCAATATTATTGCGTTTGTATAAAAATCCAACTCCTTTAGGGCCATAGAGTTTATGTGCCGAGCAGGTGGCAAAGTCAGGCCCTTCATCGAGGTTGATAAAAAATTTCCCTATTGTCTGCACGGTATCACAAAGGAATAGTGCGCCGGCATTGGTACAGATATTTTTTACTTTTTTCAAAGGTAAGAGTGTCCCGGTCTCATTGTTGGCATGCATGAGCACAACCAAAGCCTCAGGGTGCTGCATGGTTTGTTGCTCCAAGTCTTCCATGCTGATATGTCCATATGCATCGTGTGCAACATAGTGAATGTTAAAGTGATGCACCTTTTGTAAAAGGGCCAGGTTGCGTGATACAGCAGGGTGTTCCAGTTTTGATGTAATGATATTTTTTATTGTAAGGTCACGCAAGCAGCTGTTGAGAACCGTTGCAATAGCTTCGGTGGCACTCGACATAAAAAAGAGCTCAGCAGGAGTGATATTAAACTGATGCGCGATCTGTTTCCTGGCCTCTTCGATAAGGACTCTTGCTTCACGTCCCGGTCGGTGTATCGACGAAGGGTTGCCGTAGTATTGATCGATGGTATCTATCATGGCATCACGTACCTCAGGAAGCAGTGAGGTAGTGGCAGCATTGTCGTAATAAATCATGTTACTCTTTTTTTATTAACGAAAGTATTTGGTTGGCAAGCCTGTCGGCCCCTTCTTTGTCTTCCGCTTCGGCGTAAACCCTGATAATCGGTTCAGTGTTCGACTTACGCAGATGTACCCATCCTTCGTCAAAAATAATTTTTACCCCGTCGGTAGTGTCAATATCCCCGGGGTCAAAAGATGATATTACATGTTTTAGCAGGGTGTCGATATCGGTGTTTTTATCAAGGGTGATCCTGTTTTTTGAGATTACATAATTAGGGTATCTCTTTCGCAGACCGGATACCGACACCTCTTCTTCGGCAAG
Organism: Bacteroidales bacterium; assembly: GCA_032250595.1. Taxonomy (GTDB): domain Bacteria; phylum Bacteroidota; class Bacteroidia; order Bacteroidales; family SKPS01; genus SKPS01. Next base: position 2,218 of record JAVVFR010000029.1, read on the forward strand.
CTGTGAGAGAAACAGTGCAATACCCAATAGTGCATCCCTTCCGTAGTGCAACTCCGGCAGGATAACACCTCCATTGCCTTCACCACCAATCACCGCATTGGTTTTTTTCATCAGTTCCACTACGTTTACTTCGCCAACAGCACTGGCAGCATAACTGCCACCGTGTTTTTCTGTTACTTCTTTCAATGCCATACTCGATGAGAGGTTCGATACAGTGTTGCCTTGTTTTTGTGAGAGTATGTAGTCGGCTATAGATACAATCGTATACTCCTCCCCAAACAGCGAACCATCCTCACAAACAATTGCCAGACGGTCCACATCGGGGTCAACCACAAAGCCTACATCAGCATGGTGCTTTACCACTGCCTCTTTTATTGCTGAAAGATGCTCCGGTAACGGTTCAGGATTGTGAGCAAATTGCCCGTCGGGCTCTTCGTTGATACCAAAGAAGTTTTCTACTCCCAACTCTTTCAGGAGAACAGGAATAGCCATCCCTCCGGTAGAGTTTATGCTATCGAAAACTACGGTAAACTCCTTCTCTTCAATAGCATCTTTGTTTACGTAAGGTAGTTCGAGAATAGCCCCAACATGACGTTCAATAGCTTGATGATCACATTGATAACTCCCTAATTGGTCAATTGGAGAGAATGCAAACACTTCGGTATCTGAGATCTTTAACAGTGATTCTCCCTCTTCAGCAGAGATAAACTCTCCATTTTCATTGAGCAGCTTAAGGGCATTCCACTCTGCGGGGTTGTGGCTGGCAGTGAGGATGATACCGCCGTCAGCATTATGGTAGGTAACTGCCAACTCCACGGTAGGAGTGGTAGAGAGCTTGACGTCAATTACATTCACACCGCACATCTGCAGCGTTCCGCAAACAATCTTACTTACCGATGCTCCGGATATCCTTCCATCACGCCCCACAACAATCTTCAGTGGCTTATTGCCACACTTCTGACGCCGTAATGTCACAAAAGCAGTGGTGAACTTAATGATGTCGATCGGATTGAGCCCCTCCCCCGGATATCCTCCTATGGTGCCCCTGATCCCTGAGATTGATTTTATTAATGTCATACCGTTTCTTATTTATGAGATAGTTTCTGATGACAAAAGTATTACTATTGCTTAATAAAGTAAACTTATTAGTAACTTTTAATAAAGAGATCACTACTATTTGTGTTTTCGAAAGTAGATATATTTATCTTTGTAGCGAAAACAAACGATTGGATTAATAGCGTGATGGATAATGATTTTTTAAATAGAGACGAAGAACAAGAGCTAAGAGAATTGGTGAGCCGCTATGAGGCGATGCTCAAAGATGAAAATACTGCTTTTTTTGATGTTGATGAGTTTGAAGCTATTATCGACTACTTTATTGATTTTAACCTTCTGCAGAAAGCACGCCAAACTTTACAGATTGCCAATGAGCAACATCCTAATGCCACGGTTTTTATCCTGAAAAGAGCACAGTTGTTTGCTGTTCAAAATAATAAACAAAAAGCTCTCGATATACTCAGTGAGATAGAGAGTATTGAACCGGCCAATAGTGATGTTGTCATCACCAAAGCCAATATTTACAGTCAGTTAAGGGAGTACGAAAAGTCAATAGAGGAGTTTAAGAAAGCTGCTGAGATGAATAACGATGATCGTGAAGACATCTATATTAATATCGCTTTCGAATATGAGAACCTTGGTAATTACAAGAAAGCGATTGAATATTTGAAAAAGGCACTGAAAATAAACCCTTCTAATGAGAGCGTGTTGTATGAGTTGTCATTCTGTTTTGAAGTGATGGAACGATACCATGAAAGCATCACTTTCTTTACTGCATACCTTAATAATAACCCTTACTCCCATATTGCCTGGTTTAACCTGGGGATAGCCTATAGCTCTGTTGAACTATATGAAAAAGCAATAGATGCATATGATTTTGTTATCGCTATTGATGAGGAGTTCTCCTCTGCCTACTTCAACAAGGCGAATGCCCTGGCAGGTATTGAGAAGTACCGCGAAGCTATTGAGGTATATGAAGAGACTTTCTCCTATGAAGAGCCGGAGGCATTAACATATTACTATATTGGTGAATGTTATGAGAAAATGGCAGAGTTTACAATAGCAATCGACCAGTATATCAAGGCGATAAAGTTAAATGATCTGCTTATTGATGCCTGGTTGGGTATTGGATCGTGTTATCTGCTTATGGGTCAGTATAAAAAAGCAGAGCAAACGGTACGGAGTGCTATAGAGCGCGACAAGGAAAACCCGGAGTCGTGGTATATGTTGGGTGATATATATAGCGAAGATCAGGCATATGAGAAAGCAGCTGCGTCTTATGATCGTGTTATTGAACTCTCTCCCTTTCATGATGATATTTGGGCCGACCTCGCAGATTGTTATGGTGATATGAAACAGTATGATGATGCGATAAAAACAATCTATTCTGCTTTTGATAATGTTGAAAAAGATGCCGCACTGCTCTATCGGCTTGCTGCTTATGAATATCTTGCAGGAAATCAAAAAACCGGATTATCTCTTTTACAGGAAGCACTTCTCTTTGATCATACACAATCAGAGATTCTTTTTGTTGTAGCTCCTGAGCTCCGTGAAGTTAGTGATATACAATTCTTGATGATACAATATAAATCAAAATAGTCCTATTATGAATAGTCTCTTGTCAAACCTTCCTGAACGTCCTGTTAAACCAAGAAATATAGGTGTTACCATGGTGATGGATAAAGGTATTGGATTCAGGCAGGCAGAAGATCTTGTGATGTCGGCAGGTCATCTGATCGATTATATTAAACTGGGTTTTGGTACCTCGCTCTTTACCCATGGTGTTGAGGAGAAAGTGGCACTCTATAAAAAGCACGGTATTGATGTATTTGTTGGAGGAACGCTCTTTGAGGCGTTTGTTTATCGTAATCAGGTCGATAATTATCGCGCATGGATTGAGAAGATCGGTTGTAATGCTGTTGAAATATCCGATGGCTCAATGGAGATGGTGCATGAGTTGAAGTGCAATCTGATACGACAATTTTCAGCTGATTATATTGTGCTTTCTGAGGTCGGCAACAAAGAAGCAGATAAGCATATAAGCCCTTCGCGATGGGTGGAGATGACTGAGAATGAACTTAACGCCGGATCCAGGCTTGTAATTGCAGAAGCCAGAGAGAGTGGTACCGTAGGGATATATAAAGAAGGGGGCGAGGCAGATACCGATCTTATTGACCAATTGCTTGCAAAAATAAGCCCTGATAAAATGATGTGGGAAGCCCCGCAGAAAACACAACAGGTTTGGTTTATTAAAAAACTTGGACATAACGTAAACCTCGGGAATATAAGCCCTGCAGAAATTATTCCACTCGAAACGCTTAGAACCGGACTGCGTGGCGATACCTTTATGACCTTCATCTCACTTTAAAAACAATCTTAATCCCGTTATTATAATCCGTAGATAATTTATAATGATAAAAGCATTTGTTATTACTGTTTTAAAAGGAATAGCTATGGGTATTGCCAATGTGATACCCGGTGTGTCCGGAGGGACCATCGCACTGATAACCGGAATCTTTGAACGACTTATCGATGCAATAAAATCCTTTAATATCACTGCCCTGAAACTGCTGCGGAGAGGCAGGATGATAGCGTTTGTTCGATATACCGATCTGATCTTTCTTGTCGGTATCTTCATAGGGATAGTGATAGCCGTGATTTTTATTGCCCGGCTGTTCGATTATCTGTTTACCCACTATCCAGTCTATATCTGGTCATTCTTTTTCGGATTGATATTGGCATCCATCTATTATGTCGGTAAACGTATCACCCACCTTAATGTGAGCACTATTATTGCAGGAGTTTCAGGCCTGATTATTGCAGCGATGATCACTTTTATATCACCGGGCAGTGAGAATGAAGACTTTCTTTACCTGATGCTCTGTGGCGTAGTTGCGATATGTTCAATGATACTTCCCGGTTTGTCGGGCTCTTTTGTCCTGATTATTATGGGAAACTATCAACTGGTTGCTATCGATGCTATCAACCAGGCTCGTTTTGAGGTGCTTACACCTGTGATTATCGGTGCTATTGGTGGTTTAATACTCTTTTCTCATCTGCTGTCGTGGGTATTCAAAAAGTACAGAAACCAAACTATTGCCTTGCTCACAGGGTTTATTGCCGGTTCACTTGGTGTTCTGTGGCCATGGAAAGAACCCATTACACAAACATTTGGCGCGAAAGAGAAAATCGTTGCTTATGACTGGTTGCTCCCTGCCATTGATAAGAGCTTTTTCTTTGCCTTGCTCTTTATCCTGCTCGGAATAGCCGTTATTTGGCTGATGGAGGTCGTCTCTTCACCGAAACAAAAATTCGATTAACAGGCATCGTAAATTTTTTACGTATGGTATTATATGGATTGATAGGACAATCGCTTTCACACTCGCTCTCTAAAGAGATTTTCACGACGTGGTTTGCAGAGACGGATCTATCTGCTGACTATCGGTTGTATGAACTCGAAGATATTGCCGGATTGCCCGGGCTGCTTAAGCGTTATCCTGCCATTAGAGGCCTTAATGTAACCACTCCTTTTAAAACAGCGGTGCTCTCTTTTTGTGACTACCTTGACCTTTCTGCTGAGATATGCAATGCAGTAAATTGCCTTACTGTCGCACCCGGCAGTATTACCGGCTACAATACCGACAGGGAAGGTTTCCGAAAAGCACTGCTCTTATGGATTGGTGAGACAATACCCAATGCTTTGATCATGGGCAGTGGCGGTGCTGCAAGGGCAGCAGCATCCGTCGTTAGTGAGTTGGGAGCCTCCTATATTATTGTTTCACGCGATCCACGAGAGGAGATGATCCACTATGCTCAAATAAACAGTGCCGTGTTGCAGGAGTTTCCGTTGATAATCAATGCCACTCCCGTTGGGATGTACCCTGATGTGGATCAAATGCCACCCCTGCCATGGAAATGGGTAAGCGAAAAGAATCTCTTCTTCGATATGATATATAATCCCCAAGAGACCATGTTTCTTAAATGGGCCAGTGAATTAGGTGCTCCATACTGCAATGGCTTGGTGATGCTTATTGAACAAGCTAAAAAATCAAAAGAGATTTGGGGTATAGGAACCTAAGATTTGGAGTGCCCGGGCTTCTTGTTGATAAGTTCCTTTAATCGTGCTGCCTCAATCTTATTCATGTTTTCTTTCTTGTTAAGACATGCTGTAATGCGTTTCTTGAACTTCCAACAGGTCATATTGCGGATATTTAACTGCCTGCTTAACTCGTACGATGAAGTGGCAGGCTGAATACATATAGTGTAGGCAATCTGAAATGCTTGTGGTAAAGGTATCCGGCAGTGATGAAATACCGTGTGTGCCGTCGCCGACTCCTCATGTTTACATCTGGTGCATCGACGTGAAAATAACGTCTTGCCGCGGCAGTAATTCGTATGTCCGCAATTTCTACATTGATATCCGTCAGACCACTTGTTCGTTGATAAAAACTCCAGACAGGATGCCGTTGTGGTAAATCGTTCGTTGAATGAAGCAACATCCATTTGACGGAATAATGAATCCATTTCTTTTTAACTATTTTTTGTTCTATCATGCAAAATTAAAAAAAAAAGTGATATTTATGCGATATATTACAAAAACTTTTTTAATTTTGCATTGTTTTAAGAATGAATAAACAAAAATCTTATGATACGAAAAATTTTTATGGTAACAGTGCTTATTGCATCAACAGTTTTACTGTCGTGCAGCAGCAAAAAGAATGGCAACCTTACGGAAGACAACGTTGTTGTTAAACCAGATGAAGTAGCACAAGCTGATACTAATATTAGTGTCGACAATGAGGAGGTGGAGTTGTTTGACAGTTCTTCCGGAGACAGCAAGGAGGAGGTAAAAGTGGCATCGGAAAAAATTATTGATCATACGGTAAAGCTGGATGATAAGAAATTTGCGGAAATGGTATTTAATATCGACAAGAATCATCCCAACTGGATATATGAAGGTGACAAGCCGGCATTGATTGACTTTTATGCCGATTGGTGTGGGCCATGCAGGCGTGCAGCACCCATTCTTGAAAACCTTGCCAAAGAGTATGCCGGTAAAATCTATATCTATAAAGTGGATACCGAGGTTGAAAAGCAACTGGCAGGTTATTTCCGTGTACAGAGTCTTCCAACATTTATGTTCATCCCTGTTGATGGACAACCATCCTTTTTTTCTGGGATTGGAAGGACCGATGCGGAGACCAAAGCAATATTTGAACGAGAGATAAAAAACAGATTATTAAATTAAAAATATAGGAGTAAAAATAATGGTAGAACATTTGACGAAACAAGATTTTTTGACAAAAGTATTTGATTTTGAAAAAAACAAAGATTGGAAATTTGAGGGCAAACGACCTTGTATGATTGATTTTTATGCTGACTGGTGTCAGCCATGTAAAATGGTAGCCCCAATTCTTGACGAGCTTTCTGAAGAGTATGATGGAAAGATTGATATCTATAAAGTCAATACTGAAGTGGAGCAAGAACTTTCTGCAGTATTTGGTATTAGGAGCATTCCATCATTGTTATTCTGTCCTGAAAACGGACAACCACAAATGGCCATGGGTGCTTTGCCAAAAGATTCTATGAAAAAGGCCATTGATGATGTACTGTTGGAAAAAATGGATTAATTCACTTTTCCGATTTTTTGCTCAACAGAAGCAATTTTTTGCTTCATCATACCTTTCTGGCCTTTTTTGATATCGAGTTTTATGGTCGCATACACCCTTTCACTGAAAGGGGCAAGCGTTTGATAGGCATTATGCACTATTTCAAGCGCTTTTTCTATGGTAGGGGTTTCAACAATGGTGCCCATAGGAGTCAATTGATAATCATATCCTGATTGCCTTATCATTGCTACGACCTTACTTACGTATTCACTGACGCTTATTCCTTTGTCCGTAGGAAACATTGCAAATTCCATTAATACTGCCATACCGGTGTTTTTTTTTCAAACTTACATAAAATCTCCTAATAATACACCGACACAAAATAATAAGGTCTCCGCTTTCTAACTTAGCTAAAAGGCTTGGTGTCACAATAAATTCTTTATTTCGGTATGAAGTTTAGCGTTTATTGAGGGAGTAGAACCAATACTATCTATCTATCTACTACAGGTGCAATGATGGCATGGAAATTTGTTTTAACAAAAATAACAGATTGGTTTTTTTGTTAATTTAGCTGGCATATTTTTTAATTATGATACCCTAAACAGATAGTATTAAAAAACTATCTCAGGGTGTTCAATGACAGACGAACAAAATCACTTTTTATATGAAAGCGTTAAAAAAAGGCACGAAGGTAGACCATGAGAAATATGGTATAGGCATTATAACGGATGTGTCGCTCACATCCTATGAGGTGTTGTTTGAACGTGGTGGGCGGTTACAGTTTTCGAAGAATCGTTTTGAAGCCGACATTTTAGAAGAGGAACCTGATGATACATCCGGCAATACGGATGAAGCGGTAAAGGCGCAGGAGATCCTTGACGCACTGGAACGCCTTCTCGACAGAGGAGCAGCACTACAGGAGG
>JAVVFR010000030.1:0-9791 GCA_032250595.1 Bacteroidales bacterium
GCAGTGATGATGGCAGCTTTATGGTCGTTGATAAGCTTATTGCATCCCAGCGACATGGCATCTGTGATTTTCCCTGGAAAAGCAAATACGTCGCGGTTATATGAATTTGCTATATCTGCGGTAATAAGAGCACCGCCTTTAATGCCGGATTCGATAACAATCACTGCATCAGCCATACCTGCCACGATACGGTTCCTGCTTGGGAAGTTTTGACGGTCGGGGGGAGTGCCTGAAATATAATCGGTGACCAAACCGCCATTTGCATATATTTTTTTTGCGAGATGGCGGTTAGCATAGGGATATATAAAATCAAGACTGTGAGCAAGCACCCCAATTGTTGGCATGCCAAGTTCTAAAGCACGTTGGTGAGCCCTGGTGTCGATACCATATGCTAAACCACTAATGATGCAGACATTACAATCTTTTAATTGTTCAATAAGCGTGTCGCAACAATGCAAACCATATTGTGTCGGCTTACGAGTCCCTACAACACTTACCATACGATGGGCGTTGAGATCGGCAGTGCCCCGGTAAAAAAGCAAGGCAGGCCCGTCAATGGCGTGTTTTAGCTTTTCAGGATATCCATAGTCGGTGAAAAAAAGAGCGGTAATGTTGTGCCGTTGAATAAATTTTAACTCCTTTTCGGCACGATGTAATACAGTACTGCTCATTATTTGCTTCGCCATGTGTGGCCCTAATCCCGGTATCTTTAAAAGCTGGTCACGCTTTCTCCTGAATACTTCTGCTGCACTCCCACAGTAAGAGATAAGTTTTTTTATGGAGATATCTCCTATATCCGGTATTAAAGTAACCCCAATTTTGTATAACATATCCTCCATCTTTTATCATTTTTTGTGTAATGCTGTATCTATATATGCAGAAAATGAAAAAAAAAGAAAAAAAATAGTGGGAGATATAATGTTATTGTTTAAGTGTAAGTTGTTAAAAACTAAAGTATAACAAGTTATGAAAATATTTAAACCTAAATAAAGTAAAAATAATTTTAAAAAAAAAGATGTCTTGCGGGTTACTTTTTTGCTCTTAAAGGTATTAATTATTGCACACGATTTTTCATAACTTATTGATTGTATTTGTTAATTGGTTGAAGAGAATGTTGAACAACATTCTCTCTTTTTTTTTACCCATTTTTTTGGTTTGATAATCATGGCATTTCTACGCTTCCTTTATTTTCATTTAGCGATTACTTTATGATGGTACCAATAGCTTAGTATTTCTTTGCAACTACAAGTTATTTTTACACTGAAAAGAATTACATATAATAGAAAATATTGAAAACAGAAATGACTACATTAAATAAAAAGATTAAGTAAAACTTATAAATAACATAAAATAAGGATGTAAAAAATTAAATAAATTGAAATTTCTCAGGTTACTTTTTTCTTAATTTTGGAATTAAGGGGGGCACACGGTTTTAAAAGCTTTGTGATTGTATTTGTTAATTGGTTGAGGAGAATGTTGAGAAACATTCTCTTTTTTTATGTGAGTTAGGAGATGCGTAACTTTGAGAAAATTAATTAAAGAATAAGTTTAAATGTAACTCATTAAAAACAAATATACAAGAGTATAAGTATTAATAAATGTAGAATTTAAGGGTTACTTTTTTGCTCTTAAAGGTATTAATTATTGCACACGATTTTTCATAACTTATTGATTGTATTTGTTAATTGGTTGAAGAGAATGTTGAACAACATTCTCTCTTTTTTTTGTCCCTTCAAAAAAAAACTTATTTTTGAGATTCCTTGTTTATTGCTATGCATCATCGGAAAAAAATATTGATTTCACCGTTAAATTGGGGATTGGGACATGCCACACGATGTAGTGCCATCATACATGATCTATTGCAGAGTAATACTTTTGATATTATTCTTGCGGCAGATGGAAGAGCGTATCATTGGTTGCAATCTGCTTTTCCAAGGCTACCGTTGATAAGGCTTGAAGGGATGGATATTTCTTATCCTTCCGGTAAAAATATGGTATTGAAGATGGCAGCATCGGCACCGGGTATGTTTTTCCGGATTTTTAGAGAGCACAGAAAATTACAGAAGATTATCAGGAAATATGGTATTGATATTATTTTGTCCGACAATCGTTATGGGTTATGGAGCCAACAGGTACCGGCTATTTTTATTACTCATCAGTTGCACATTATCACTTCAGCAGGTTTTGGTATGGCTGAAAGAGTGGTAAATCGTATAAATCATTTCTTTATCAAAAAATTCGATATTTGCTGGGTTCCTGATTTTCAGGGGGAAAACAATATCAGTGGATCATTGTCGAAATTGAACAGTAGGCATATAAAAGTTCGGTATATCGGCATGCTATCCCGTTTTTACGGTTTTACAGCAAGTGATATTATTGATGAACCCGATTTTGACAGTGATCTTTTGGTGATGCTCTCCGGGCCTGAGCCACAACGGTCGATATTTGAGGAGATGGTAATGGGACAACTGGAAGGTACTACACTGAAAGTAATAATCATACGTGGCACACCGGAGGGTAGGGCCATGCTTACGCCTGGAAACAGTAATATTACAATTTTCAATCACCTTGATGACCATGCCTTGTTTACTGCCATTAAAAAAAGCAAGCTGATAATTAGCCGGCCGGGTTATTCTACCATAATGGACTTATACCATACGGGAGGCACATCTGTTTTTGTCCCTACCCCCGGACAAACCGAACAGGAGTATCTTGCCAAAAGATTGGCGCAGAAAAATATTGCTCCCTGGTTCAGACAGGATGATTTCCTGATTCAAAAAGCTATCAAAGCGGTAGAAACGTATAAAGGGTTCAGTGCGATTGCTTCTGATTCACATCCGGATTTCTCAATGCTGTTAAATAATTTATTTGTTGTGCGGGAAGAATAGCTTGTTTATTTTGTCAGAACAGTAAATTCTACCCTGCGATTTTTTTGACGCCCTTCATCGGTGCTGTTATCTGCTATGGGTATCGATTTTCCATAACCCTGGTATTGCAGTCTTGTTTCTTCAATACCTTGATTGATAAGGTATGTTACAACAGCTTTTGAACGTTCTTCAGAGAGGGTAAGGTTGTATTGTATGCTGCCAACATTGTCGGTATGGCCTGAGATTTTTATCTTCATTGATGGGTATCTGTTCATCAGATCAACCAGCTTATTGAGCTCCGGAAAAGATTCAGGCAGCAGATCGCTTTTATCGAAAGCAAAATAGATATTATTCAGGATGATGGTTTGTCCGACTTCCACATTTTCGAAGTCATTATCTTTTACAGTATCTTTCTGCTGAGGAGTGATTTCCGGTTCAATTGGTGGGATGGTGATCATATTGCAATCGCAATCATGAGGGCTTGTAATCTGAATAAGCGAAGCATCATCAAAAAGATAGTAGGCAAATTTTTCCGTTCTGTTGGAGGGGGGCCTTCTTGCTGAATACAAAATAACACTGTCTTCTTTCCATGGTTGATAGTTACCGATAGTAATGAACCGTTCTCCTCCCGAGGCTTTATATATTCCACGAAGCGGATACCAGTATTTCTGATTGAGGCGCTGTTTATCGACATACGCAATATTGGGTGTGGGGAGTGAGTCGGGAGGGTTATCAAATTGCATTTTCGTGTTGGTGATCCAGACGCCAAAGTCGCGGGTAGCGATTTTTGACCTGTCAGCAATTCTTATCCATATTTCAAAACAGTATAAATTATCTTTAAGTAAGGGTTTCTGTATTCTGTTTTGTATATGTTCGGAGTAGTTTTTATTTCCTTCATAATAAAAAGGGTCTACTTTAAGGATAAGGCCGATATACCCGTCACCTGAACGGGGTTTGCAACGTCCTGTAACATTTTGGGGAACGCCGGTAAACTTACTTTCCGAGCAGACATTGAAATAGTCGGGGGTGGCTTCACTTGTGGTGTACCATCGGGGAATGATTTGATAGTTGCGTTTAAGGATCTCGTTTATCTGATCCGGACATCGTTTATAAATTTCAAAATCAGGATTTGTGATAAGGTTTTGGCTTGACAGAAAAGTAGTGGTTATCATTGATAGCAGTAAAACTAAAGCAAGACGTTTCATTGTTTTATGGTTTTTTGATACAGGGTTCTCTTCAGCAGATAAAAATATTTAAGATTTCGACCACTTATACCGGTTGGATAAAAAAATGTTAACAATAGTATGTTCACTATGCCCATGTATTGCCATCAAGCGATTTGGAGGCTGAAGAGTCAGGATATATTTTTTGATAATATTTTAAATACATTTTCCGGAGGTATATTTTGCACTACAATATCATAAACAGCGTTAATAACAGGTGTTTTACAGTGTAATTTTTTTACGATATTCTTCACGGGTCCAACAGCATAGTATCCTTCTGCGACCATATAGAGTTTAAGCAAGGCCGATTTAGCGGGTTGTCCTTTTCCAATCATATTACCAAGCATCCAGTTTCTGCTGAGGCCTGAATAGGCTGTAACTAAAAGGTCTCCTGTATAAACGGAGTCGAGGATATTACGGTGATTACCAGTCCATGCTTTAAGAACATAATCCATTTCGCGTATTGAATTTGCTATTAATACCGACCGGAAGTTGTCGCCATAACCGAGTCCGTTGGCAATGCCGGCAGCAATACCATATATATTTTTTAATACGGCTGCCAGTCCGATTCCTTTGATATCATGACTAATATTGACTTTAAGATATCGGTTTTCCAGCATATCCTTTATCTGCATGATGTTATCATTATCATTCAATGCAAGGGTTACGTAACTAAGCTTTTTCATAGCTACCTCTTCAGAATGACAGGGGCCGGAGAGCATGCCAATATTTTTTTCGTGAAGAAGAAATTTCTTATGCAGATAGTCGGAGACCAATGCTCCATTTTCAGGGATTAGTCCTTTTACTGCACTGACTACTGTTTTATCGTGCAGTGAGGTTCCGTTGAAGACATCATTAATAAAGGCAGCTGGTACAGCGATAAAAATAATTTCTGATGATGCCAACACTGCTTCCAGATTGGTTGATATTTCAATCTTGTCGGTATGGAGTGGTGCATGCGTAAGATAGGCAGGGTTTTTTTTGTGATGACTGATATAGTCTGCGATACTTTGTTGCCTGACCCACCATGCGATGGTGTGGCCATTGTCTGATAATAATTTTGTCAGTGCTGTTCCCCAGCTCCCTCCACCGATAACTGCTGTTTGCATCTGTTGCTTTTTTTATTCGATTTTGAATGGATTTGTATCAAAGGTAGATTACGAACGACATTATTTCGTCATCCCGTTTCACTACTATTGTTGATTTTGTTCCTTTTTTCAGTGTTTCCAGTGCTTTCATATACTGCATGATATCATGCACTTCGGCATCATCAATTTGTATGATAATATCCCCTTTCTTTAATCCTGCTGCATAAGCAGGACGATGTTGTATTACATCACTTATTTTTAGTCCGTCTACTGTAGTGCCATGGTCGGGAACGATACCAAGGGTAACCATATCAGTTCGGTTACCTCTTCCTGCTGTTTCAACGACGGCAGAGAAAACCATATTTTTCATCGTATCGATAATGAGTATCATGTTGGCAGCATATTCTACGATATCACGCATCCCGTAATAATTCAGCTTTTCGCAATCATCACCAGGTTTGTGATAATCGTCATGGATGCCGGAAAAGAAAAAGAGTGCCGGTATTGATTTTTTAATAAACGGAGCATGATCTGATCCACTGACACCTGCTTTTTTTATTTTTACTTCGATATCTGTTGTAATATTTGCCGCCAATTGTTCCCATTGTGGAGATGAGCCTGCAGCAAGCAAGTTGAGTGTTTTTCCGGATTCATCCAATCTGCCGATCATATCGAAGTTCAGCATACAAAAAACGGTTGAGCTGTCGATAGCCTCTAAGGCAGCGAAATGTTTAGATCCGACAAGTCCTTTCTCTTCTGCTGAGAATGCGATAAAGATATAGTTTTTGTTTTTCAGTTTCTCTTTTGTGATCCATGAAGCCAGTTTGATAACTGCAGCAACACCGCTGGCATTATCATCGGCACCGTTATGGATTTCCGGTGTGCCATCCGATCTGGAAGTCCCGCCACCATAACCCAGGTGGTCGTAATGAGCACCTATTATTACCGTTTGTGCTGCTTCGTTGTTGATCCATCCCACCACATTTCTTGCCTTGATATGTTTAGGTTCTTTTTTTACACCCAGCTTAACAATAGCATTATTAGCATGAGAGAGGAGATTATTATCATTTACAAATATCACGGGGATGTCATAAGTGCCGGTCAGCGAAGTGATAGCATTTCCCGGGAATTCTGGATAGAGGGTATCACTAACAAAGATAACACCTGCTGCTCCAAGGCTGTCGGCAATATTGACTTTGGCTCCCATTCTGCTGTACATAGAGGAAATATGGGGGGTTGATATCATATTATCAGGCCATCCGTATTTGATGATCCATATTTTACCTTGAGGGATACCTGCTTTATGATCAGCGGAGCGTAAAGAGATATTGTTATACCATCCATATCCTGCATCATAGATACCGGCAGTGACAGCCCCTTCTCCTCCCCATGGCATTGGTTGGTAATCAGTATGTTGATAGTGAAATGACTCTCCGGCATCAGAAATTACGGTTACATAGTTCTCTTTGCCGGTAAAGGCATAGCCGTTGGTGAAGTCGAAGTGCTGGTAATAGTCTTCAAAATAGGGTTGAAGCCCGGCCATTTCGAAACGTTCCGCGATATACCCTGCGGCCATACGTTCACCACGCTCTCCGGCCTCGCGCCCTTCCATCGAGTCGGAAGATAATACATACACATCTTTTTTCATGCGATGAACTGCTTCATCGTTTAATAGTTGTTGTGAAGTAGCAATACCTGCTGCGCTTAACAAAATCAATAATAACAATCCATTTTTAAGCATACGTATGTTTTATTAAGAGAGTGAGACCCACAAATTCCACATTACGGCATACCCTTCTATAGATATTGTGGGTATCATTGGTAAATATCTGATTGTTAAATTATACTAACTATAAACCTAATTTCTTTGGCCCTTGAGAGAAGACAATATCAACAGGTATTTGTGCTTCATTGATACGGTTAAGGTCATGTTGAAGAATTTCAGGTACCACTCCTTTTGTTTTTACCCATTTTGCAGCCGCCTCATAATCTCCATTGCCCTGAATAACGAGTATTTTGTTTGCCAGTGAAGCAGTAAGTTCTTTCATAATTTCTAAATTGATGAGGTAGAAGCCCTCATCGTCACGGGTAAAAGCTTCATTTTCCATAAAGTACTGAAAACGCATCATGTTGGCTTTACCATGAGAGCTGGAAGCACCAAATCTACTTGAGCGGAATATTCCTGCCATGAAGGTAACGTAGTAATCCATCAAATCACCTTCCAGCTCACCTCTATCATGCAATTGTGTTACAAGCCACAAACCGAGGATATCAGCTTTTCCTTCTTCAATAGGGCTATAAGCTTCTTTAAGTGCTTTTCTGACAGAGGTGGGTTCGTCGGTTATGGTATTTTTTATTCCCATACCATGGGCTATCTCATGAAACATGGTATTTGAAAAGAATGCATCAAAAGTGACGTGATCGCGTTGTTCAGGATGTATCACTATCTCAGCAATAGGTTCAAGGATATGTGTGAATTTGGCGTGCATGGCATTTTTTAGCTGCAGTTTTCTTGATCCTTTTTTCAGTTGTACTTCTTCATCATTTGGCAGATTGATAGCGATGGTTTTACTACCGGCATTACAATCGCCTGCGTAATATACTGCATCATAAACATTGATATCTGCATCGCTTCCCGGCACTTCACTTTTATACTCTTCAATAACGGGCAGTTGTGTTTGCAGCTCAGGTAAAAATTCAGCGAACCGGTTCAGTTTTTCACTCCACTCGATGTCTTTGATCAGGATAAATGCTTCGTATGCTGCTTTATATCCGAAGAGGGCATCTTCATAATTTTCGATGGCTCCAATCACAAAATCGATATTGGCATCTTTCATATCCATCCAGGCAAAGTCGGAGGGTTGATATTCGTCGGTGACCAATGCTCTGGCACGGAGGTTGAGATAATTGGCCAATGCTTCGTTTTCAGCGAGTTTGGCTGCTTTACGCAAATGGTTGGCGGCCGCTTCAAGTTGTACTTTATAGGCAACATGATAAGGGACAACGATCAGATTGTTTTTCTTATCTCTACGGATGAGAGTGTAGAGGCTTTTTTTTGTATCATCATTCAGATTTTCGAACTCTTTTACAGTCATATCGGCAGGGTAAAAGTTTGCGCCTGCAGGTTTTTTTCCATATCCTTTTTTCCATGGCCTGTTGCCGGAGAGCCTGTCCCATGGGCCATAGTTAATTTCTGCAAAAACTATTTCCTCTTTATCCTTCAATGTAGAAAACAAATCCTCTTTATCTCCGTAAGCTTGTTGCCAAAACAGATCGTCCATAATAGCTGCTGCTTTAAAAAAATGAACCAACATTGATTTTTCATTGTCGCTCAGATGGTCAATATTGGTTGTGAGGGTAAAGGTCATGTATTTTTCCGGATCTGCCTTCACCGGGTCGTCTGCTACAAAAGCCATGGTGAAAAACAGCACCATGAGGATAAGTAATAAATGGATTTTTTTCATGGGATGTGTTGTTTTTAATGATTACAAGCTGAAGTGATGAGCCGGACTATATATTATGGAACAGATAAACTGTTATCACCGGCAATGTCAACACTGTTCAGCATTATTATTTTTTCTCTATTTTCTTATTGCACGAAATTAGTAAAAAAAGTTGAATCTTGTTGATCATAACTAATTTTTCAAGAAGATCATATTGATCATCTCTCAAACGGACAATATTAGGGTAGCTATCTGTTTAACAGTGAAAGAACATAATTCCCTTTTGCTATCACAAATATTTTCATTCAATTATCACTTCTAATATCTCTCCAATAATATCTTTTTTAGGGAATGGTATCATATTCTGGATAAAAGGGGATAACGGCCACCATTTGGCATCATGAAATTCTTGTGAAAAAACGATTACCATTTGATTGTCAGGGATAGTGGTGATGGTGTTATCCATATACCCAATTTCGATCATATTATTTTTATCACGTCCTATTCTCCAGATAATTTTATCGGGTTGCCATTCAATTTCATAATAATAGGGTCTGTTGAATATACTGTCATGGTTTATGGCATGTTTTATTGTTAGTGCTTTATACCAGTGGTCCCACCGGTGAACCGTATAATGATTGGCCCCGTTAAAGAAATCTGTAGCGCCGACACTGAAGTTTTCAGGTGTTCTGCAAGCTAAGTCCCAGTTGGTGCAGGCAACTATGATGTCGTGATTAGTGTGAGGACTGTCTGTTGGTATTTTCTCCTGTTGGTGATAGGATGTCTTTGGCCAATACCGGGATGTTTTTAATATTTCAAAATCGATTTCAGAATAGCTGGTAGTTTTTAATCGTGGGCTTTCCGGTCCTATGATATCTTTTTGGAGATATCCGGCAGAATCGCAAGCAGATCTGTTGTTCCATGGGTGTTCATCCTGAAATTTCAACCAATAGGCACAAGTAAGGCCATTCCAAACATGATCTTCATTGATGATGGCAGGAAACTTTATTTTTGCGATAAATTTCCCATAAGTAAAGCCGATACGTGAGTTTATTCCAACATTCTCTTTTCTAAACTGCTTATGATTATTTCCGGGATTGGTAATCTGCAGAATACCTTTATGGGGATCTGAATGAACTGTTTTTCCCGGGGTGTCGGTGATCTTAACAG
>JAVVFR010000428.1:0-1715 GCA_032250595.1 Bacteroidales bacterium
GATGTTTTTTATAAACACAATATCTGCATTCTGTTGATTGAGGTTATGAATGAGGGCACCATGACCACCGGGGCGGAAACACAACCTATTATTCTTATCATAAAATGGTTTGTTGTTTAACGTAACAGCGATAGTATCGGTTGCACTATGCTGTACGGAACAAGAGACCATGATCTTAGCGTTGTGTTTTTCAGCCAACGAATTTTGTAACGGTTCACGCTTCTTCCGTATCAATTCTTCAACGCCCGAAGGTAAAGTAAAATGCACCTCAACCTTGTTATCAAGGCCTTTGGCATAAGTAACCCCTTCAACCAGATGCTCTTCAAAAGCATAGCGATAGGAGATATCATATTGATGAAACGGGATCAGTGCTTTGGGCATCTCGCTGAAATTAAGGCCATCAGCAAAGAGTAACAGATTTAGCACATCGCTGTAGTGCTCATGAGACAAGGGTAAATGGGAAGGTATCGAATGTTTCTGCAAAACATCTTTAAGGAGTGGCCAAAAGGCAAAATCATCAATATGCTGAAAGAATGTCAACGCATCTGTATAAGTGTCGTCATTCATAATATCCCGGAACGACTTCATTTTTAATGCTTCGTGAAATGCAAAGAGATGTTTAAACATTCTAGTAGCGGCACCGGAGGCCGGAACAAACTTCATCATATTCATCCGTGATGCGTTTGCATCGAACTGTGCTGCAAAATGTTCCGCCTGATGCTCAGAAAACCGGGTAATACCATCACCTGTCTTTGCCGGCCGCAATAAGGTTAACGATGGAAATCCTGTGGTAAAAAACTCAATTTGTTTCTCTGCCTTTTCAACAGGAATTCCATGATATACAATCTGTTGTATTTCTTCTTTTGTAAACATAGTGATTTTTATCCGATGGCCCCTGTTAGCGCAAATTCCCCATTATTGCATGTTGCCATAATTGAGATCATAAGTTTACTGCCATCACGAAGCTTTACAAAGCCCGAAGCCTTATAAAGGGTATCTTCAATACTGATTTTCTTCCATTTTAACTTTTTTATCCTTTTCAGGTCTTCGTAAGTAACAATAACACCTGTTTTTATATTATTCCCCACCGAGTGCAGCCCGAATATTTCAGCAATGTACTGCGCCTGAACAATCCCGTTTAAATCAATCTGTATATGATAGTGGACAGCATCGCATTTAGCTATAAGGCGCTCCCAGTTAAAGGATTCAACATCACGCTTTACCTCTTTTAAAAAGCTTTTGAACGCTTTTTTTGAAGGGAGATCATTCTGGCTCAATAGTGTGGATTGGCAAAAAAGTATTATTAATAATACGAGCGGTAGTGCAAAGTTTTTCTTCATAATGGACTGAAAATATTTTGGTGTGAATATAGCAAAATCTCAATACATATGTGAAAATTTATTAAATTTTTTATAAAGAACCACTTTTTATTGTTTGTTGTCTAATAAAAAAAAGTTTTTACCTTTGCAGACGCTAAAAAGTTCTTGGCATATAAGAAAAAAGAGATCAGCCCAGGTGGCGGAAATGGTAGACGCGCATGGTTGAGGGCCATGTTCCTGTTTTGGAGTGCAAGTTCGATTCTTGTCCTGGGCACAATACATTGTGGGTTACAGAAACACACCACATTTTGTTTTGATTTGAAATCTTGTTGCCCAGATGGCGGAACCGAGGAACGAGCTCCCGCCATCACCTTTGAAATCTTGTTGCCCAGATGG
>JAVVFR010000031.1:0-9775 GCA_032250595.1 Bacteroidales bacterium
CCTAAAAGCGTTTGACTTTCAGGGTTTTGCGTGTTTTTGCATTTTGTATCAGTGATCCCGCTGGGATTCGAACCCAGGACCCACGGCTTAAAAGGCCGTTGCTCTACCGGCTGAGCTACGGAATCATTCCATATGCTCTATTCTTTTGAGGGTGCAAAGGTAAATGTTCTTTACTATTAACAAAAATAATTTTAGAAAATTTTTCTCCCGTAACCATAACCCTCCTATAAACATGGGCTTATAACAGAATAACTTTTTTTACATGCCTATTTCCATTGCTCATTATCCGTAAATAATAAACGCCCATACCAAAACCAGTTGTCTCCAGCGTAGTGCTAAAATGCCCGGCAGGTGCTGCATAAATGTTACGATATAGCAATCGTCCTTCACTACTCAATAACTCTATCTCCAGTGTTTCACCGGTGATGGTATATCCCTCAATCGTTAAATTTTTCTTTGTCGGATTGGGGTAAATAACAACCTCTGACATGGATGATAAGGCTTCCACACCCATCGTCTCTACAATAGCAATATCATCCAACGCTAAATCACTGGAATAGCCATTACCAGTAACCCCTCTAAAACGAATATTGATAATTTTACCATTATATGCAGAAAGGTCCACCATCTGGTTTTTCCAGGCAATACCCTGGTTGCCGGATTTAAATGGCATTACATTATTGATCCATGCACCGTCGACCAAGACATCGAGATGAAGACGACCCATATTCGACCCATACATATGATACCAGAACGACAACACTGGAACAGTGGCATTTGTAAGGTCTATACAAGAGCTGATCAGCTTAGCTTCTTTAGTATAACAGTTGCCTGATGCTTCAAGATAGAGATATTTCCCTGATATGGTACCGGGTTTATGGTCGCGATCAGGTCCGGTGGTGTTCGACGGGGTATCGCCACTGTTGACACGCCAATCTATATCGTCACCCTGTCCGTTAGGTATATTAGCCCACAAAGGCCCCACATCACAACTTACAAATTCACAATCTGAGGCTGTAGAACATAGTGTTAACAGCTCAAAGTCATCTTCATAATCAGGCGATTGAATAGTTAAAGGTTCAATAATCACATCAACACTGAGTGTATCATTACCTTTATACTGATCGCTGGCAAAGCCTGTAAATACCTGTAAAGTCTTTATCCCGTTGCCTGATAATGAAACAGGAGTATTAAACATAAACTGGCTTATCCCACCGGGAGCAATAACTGAAGAAACTGTATCTATCACTACCGGTTGCTGATCTATTTGGTAGGATATTGGAAAGTTATATACAGCAGCTAATCCGTTGTTTTTTATCCTTACTTCAACATCATATAGCACACCGGTTTGACAACCCGGATAGAGGTCGTTGGCAGGCTTCACAATTTCCCAGAGCTGCACATCATAATTAATAGGACAGTTAAATAAACCCATAGGTTTATATTCAGCAACCGCTTTTCTTCCTTTTCCACCGTTAGCAGTCAGTGCATATACACTGAACCAGTCATCTGTTGTTGGAGAGATATTATAAATAACGGCATGATTGTTTGCGGAGACAGCTATAGAGTCCATTGCAGTAGTGCCCAACCTTGTTATAACGTATCCCAAGGCTCCCGGAACAGAATCCCAGGTGATAGCCAAAGAATCGGGACAACGAAAAGGGATATTGATATTCGCAGGTTGTCCGGCAATAGTAAAGAAACCCGTAGTATCGCTTTCAGCGCCTCTTGACACACTCAGGATAACATTACCTGAGGCGTGCTGCGGCACAGTCCAATCATACGACCTTTCGTTACCGGGTAGGGACGCTGCAATATTTTGCCATATCGAACCACCGTCAACGGAGTAAGACAAGGCAAACGTTCCTGCAGCACCATAAGTATCCCATCTTACAGGTATTGTCTCACCGGGAACGAGGGCTTCACGCTCAGCAGGATAGGTTATATCAATTGTCTGATCGTCATACATCCATGTTATATGGTACGGCTGAGGGCCAAAAGGGATGACAGTGCCATACACCTTTACTGTATAGTTGCCCGGCAGGGGATTGTCGATAGTGACCTGTTCGACGTTATTAATGGTATCGATGGCTCTCACAGCGGGTTGGTCGAGAGTAACAGGATTAGGGGCATGGTTTAGCACCCAAGGATAAAACACCGTTCCATCAGGGGCAATCACTTTCATATCAAGATCATTAACAAGTGCTTTGGTAGTGTTTACTGAGCCTTCATAATCGGTCCAATACGTCATCACACGAAGATGATCTTTTGCGGCACCAACGTTAATAGTAAATGAGGTAGAATCAGCATGGGATAAAAAACCTGAATTCAACTGCTGGTTTTCCACTACCGACAATGCATTTTGTGCATTAATACGGCCAAACCCAAACTTAAAATCTGGGCCACTGTTACCGAGGTCTTCAGCACTATTCATCATGATAGCTTTTATCAATCCCCCGGCAGGTTCAGCACTATATATCTCTTTATAGGCATGAATGATGGTGGCTATTGTCCCTGCTGCACCGGGGCAAGCCATGGATGTCCCCGACTTATAATTGTATGTTTGAGAAGGCCCTGTAGAGTATACGTTGGTCCCCATGGCTGCCACATCAGGTTTTATGCGGCCATCATGAGCCGGGCCCCGGCTGCTGGAGTTAGCCAGCTGATCCTGGTAATCAAGGTTGGCTACAGCCATCACATTCTTTCCTGCTTTATGACCGCCGGTGATATTACCCCACCCGCTACCGGCACCATAACCACAGTCATAAATACCATTGTTACCTGCTGAAAAAACATGCATCAAGCCGGGCAGTGTACGCACCTGATGATCCATAATTTGTGCTAATGTCGTATAACCGGCATTACAACCATTTGAATAGGAAGTGGAAGTAACCCTTGTCTCCATAGAAAAATAATGCTGATAGATACTATCAAAACCCGGATAGTTAGAAGCAGGGAATACAACCAATTCTGCTCCCGGCGCCATTCCTTTACCGACAGGATCAAGATTCCCACCACCCAGGATAGTACCTGCAACATGATCACCATGATCACCCCCATAACCAATGGCATAGTTCGCTTTTATGCGTCCTTTGAAATCGATATGCGGGCCTATCTCACCGTCATCATTCATCATCACCACCACACCGTTCCCATCATACTGCATCGCACCAAAGTCTGAATTCATCCCATTTACCCGGTGCAACGATCGTGCATACATGTTCTCAGGTTCTCCAGGTGCATCAACAGCCGTTACAAACCTAACATAAGGCTTACCTGCCAATACATGCAATTCAGTAACAGGGATAATGAGATCAAAGATATACCCTACATAGTATTCTTTCGATATTGTCCATCCATGCATCTCCAAATCAGCACGTACCACATCAAGGGTGCTATTTTTAAAAAGAGATACTGTCAGTTCCATTGCACCATCACTGCGCAGGGCATGTACAGGCGGTGATGTGCTTTTAAGTAAAGGATTCAGACGGTCATCAGGAGGAATATCAATTATGGACCGTATGTTTGAGATATCGGATAATAACGAAAAATTGATATCGTATTTCAAAGAAGCGATATATGCATATGAAGGGATATACTCCAACAGATCGATCCCTGCATTAAGCAACACAGTCTTATTCTGGTCAGAAGGAATATCATAAAACTGTATATACTTATAAAAATATCCGTTAATGACAGCTTCGTCAGCAACATCAAAACCAGATATATATTGTGCAGCATTCGCCTCAGGGATTCTGTATCCATTTTCCAGGAGAAGCGTATAATGTTTTTGCGCTGTTGAAAATTTGATGCAGATCAGAAGGATAAAGATGAAAGATAAAGGTAAAGTTTTCATAAGATTTTTTTTTCGAACGGGGTAAATATACTTATAACCTATCAGATAACAACCCTACAAAGAAAATGTTATGAATTCATTAACAAATTTTCGTAATAAAAAAAGAGGCTCCTAACGAAAAGAAACCTCTTAATTAACATTTCAGCCACCCATAACTTCTCCACCCAGAATGACACCCGACTTGATTTATTTTATATCATATACATAAAATATTAGCATAGATTACAACCAATTTATAAAGAATTTAGGATAAAAAGCATCATTACCATATCGACAACTGGTTTTAAAAACCAAAAAAAGGAGCAGCACATCAGACGTAGTTTTTCACCTTTGATGATTATCGCTTATCTTTACACCATGAAACCTACAGGAGATTTTAACAATCGATGGCGCAGGGTAGCATCCACCATTTACCGGAAACCCGTTGATTCAAAAATATTTGGAGCGGCAGAGTTGGATGTCACCAGGCTTGAAGCCTTCATAAATACCCAACGGCGTGAAGGTATAAAAATTACCCTTACACATCTCTTTGTCATGATGGTAGCACGATGCATAAAAGATGAGGTGCCACAGCTTAATGTGTTTTTTCGTCGTGGAAAAATAATACCAAGAAAAAGTATTGATGCCATGGTAAGTGTACTCCAGGCTGATGGTGGAATGGGGTCGGTGATCATAGAAGATGTGGATAAACTGTCGCTCAAATCGCTTGCAACCCTACTCAATGCAAAAATCAAAGCCTCGAGGCAGGGTAAAGAGAGCAAAAATATGCAACAGAAAAACATCCTTTCCTATATTCCATGGCCAATACGACAATGGTTTTTCTCCTTCTATAAAACACTTACGATACAATGGGGTTTCACACTTCCGTTCACCAGGTTAAAAGCCAATATTTTTGGGTCGTATGTTATCACTAATATTGGGTCAATTGGATTAGATACCGGTTATCCTGCATTATTGCCCAGCGGAAATATGGCTTTCGTGATGGTGCTGGGAGGTGTAAAGAAAAAACCGGCCGTTATAGATGATCAGATAGCCATCAGACGAGTGATGTCTGTGAGTGTAGTTCTTGATCACCGGCTGGTTGATGCCTCTCATGGAGGAAAACTACTAAGATATATCAAAACATGTATTAATAATCCGGAAACACTGCTAAATAATAGTGAGTAAGTTATCCAAAAACATTTTTATACCTAAACAGCCTATCATGCAAAAAGGAATCATTAACGGTAATCCGGAAAGTCTGACAAAATGCCAAGAAATATTGCAGTTGTCATCAGAGAAGCCCGTTTATGAAGTCCTAAGAGTTATTAATAAACAACCCCTCTTTATTAACGAACATTTACATCGGTTACAACAGTCATGCAAGAACAAAAATATAGCACCTCCCAATCAAAAATTAATTACCAAATCGATAACCCGTGCTATCAATGAGAACAATATTATTCAAGGAAACATACGCATCGATTATTTTTATGCAGAAGAAAAGAAGTGTTTGCAGGTTTATCCGATATCTTTTCATTATCCTACTTTGGAACAATATAAGTACGGTGTTTCAACCACTGTATTGTATCTTGAACGGCCTAACCCCACTTCAAAAATATGGCGGGCAGACTTACGGGCAGTTGAGAATGCGATTATTGAAGAGCAAAAGGTGTATGAGGTTATTTTGGTCAACAATCAAGAGTTCATTACCGAGGGAAGCCGATCCAATATTTTCTTTACCGACAGTCAAAGCAATCTTGTCACACCGCCCGCAGATATGGCTCTTCCCGGCATAACCAGAGAAAAAATAATTCAGTTATGTAAGAAGTTTGGAATTAAGTTTTATGAACAGAAGATCAGCATCAATGCAATGAGTAAATATGAAGGTGCATTTCTCACGGGAACCAGTCCAAAGGTGTTGCCAATTAAAAATATTGACATACATCAATATGATGTTAACAACAGGGTGATCAGAATATTGATGAATGCATTCGACGAGATGATCCGCAATGAAACGGGGACGGATGCTACGAACCCAGGGATTGAGAATTGAAATAACAATACTGTTTAATCCTTGTGGTTTCTATTAAGCATTTCGAGGGTCCTCCTGCAACGGCATCTTTGCCATCTTATCCACTTCCAGGGAAGGAAACCCAAACTCTGTTACTATTTTGCCCCGTAAAAGGTATACTCCATTACCCCTGAACGGGTAACAACGTAATGATACCGGAAAATGAACGGTATCAAAGAACTCTCCGGTAACGTCAATAAAAGTACCAAACTGCATAATCTCTTCTTTCACCGTACGCACATACTTCTGGGTCACCAGTTGCCCCATCATCCTTACCTCTTCACCATTATGCGATACCATTTGCTTAGCACAGATATCACCGCGAAATTTTGTCTCTATCAAATCAAACCAACTCATTGTGACAGGAAAGCCGATTAATTCTAGTTCATCGTAGGCATCTTCCAGAGGGGTATATAAAAGTTCCGGTAACACAAATCGTCTTGCTTCCACGTTGAAAAGTAAGTTATTATCCGGTTGTCTTTTGCCGGTCAATAAGCAGCACTCCCACAGAAGCTGAGCTTTACTCTTTCCGGTAAAGCGCAGTGCTCCTACCCTTATCAGTAAGGTCAACTGTTCTTGTCCCGGTTTCACACGCTGAATAAAATCTTCCAGCGACAGATATTTCCCACCGTTTATCCTTTCATTTACTATTTTTTTAGCGATATTTCTTTCGAGGTTTTGCACATGCACAAAACCGATAGATATTGTCACCCCATTAATAGCAGTAAGATAATCACCATTGTTGACACAAGGCAACACCACTTCAGCACCCTTTCGGCGTGCCTCGTTGAAGTAAACCCATGCAGGATAGAACCCGCCAAAGTTATTGATAACGGCTGTCATAAATTCAAGTGGATAGTGCACTTTTAACCACAGGCTCTGAAAGCTCTCTACTGCGTAGGATGCTGAATGTGCTTTAGAGAACGTATATCCTGCAAACGACGCAATCTGTCGCCATACCTCTTTGGTAATCTCCTCAGGATACCCCAACTGTTTGCAGTTATTAAAAAATTTATCGACAATACAATAAAACTCCTTCTTTCCCCTTGCTTTACCGCTCATTGCTCTACGCAACACATCAGCATCGGCCAGATCGAGGCCGGCAAAATGGTGACAAATTTTCAGCACATCCTCCTGGTAAACCATCACACCAAAGGTCTCACTCAGATGCTCTTTCATCACCGGATGAATATAGCTAAATCCTTCCGGATCCTGATAGCGTCTGATGTACTCTTTCATCATCCCAGAGCGAGCCACTCCCGGCCTGATGATAGAGCTGGCTGCTACCAGTGTCAGGTAGTTATCACATCGCAGCTTTTTCAGCAATCCACGCATAGCAGGGCTCTCAATATAAAAACAACCATTGGTCTCGCCCTCTTTCATCTGCTGCTGAACCTTGAGATCCTCTTTAAACATCCTGATGTTATACACATCAATCTTCTCACCACGGTTGGCAAGCACAATCTCTGCAGCATCCTTAATATGTCCGATGCCACGCTGGCTGAGAATATCGAGCTTCTCATAGCCTATCTCCTCAGCCACATACATATCCCACTGAGTGGTAGGAAATCCTTTGGGTGGCATATCAAGAGCGGTATAATAGGTAAGCGGCTCTTCCGACACCAGTATCCCTCCGGCATGGATGCTCCGGATATTGGGAAAACCGGCCAACCTTCCAGCCAGCTTATGAATGCCCAAAGTGATTTTGTTAGAGGAGTCACCGGGGTATTTGATCAGGTTATCAATCTCTCCCTTTGGAAGCCCGTATACTTTTCCCAGCTCCCGGTACATCGATTTCCCTTTAAAAGTCGACATAGCCCCAAGCAACGCCGTATATTTTTTACCGTAGCGTTTAAAGACATAATCCTGCACCTCATCGCGGTCGTGCCATGAATAGTCGATATCAAAATCAGGCGGGCTGCTTCTTTTTGGGTTGAGGAAGCGTTCAAAATAGAGATTGAGTTCAATGGGATCAACATCGGTGATCCGGAGACAGTATGCTACAATACTATTGGCACCACTGCCTCTTCCCACATGATAAAACCCGCGGCTCATTGAATAACGGATAATATCCCATGTTATCAGGAAGTAGGCGGCAAAGCCCAACTTGTCGATGATATCCATCTCACGCATCAACCGCTCCCGTGCTTCCTTGTCCGCTTTACTGTATCGGTAAGCAAGGCCGTCGAGGGCCAGTTTCTCCAACAGTATACGGTCGTCGTACCGACTGCCGGTAAAGGTTTTTTTGTTTTTAAGTGTTTTAAAATCGAATTCCATGGCACACCCTTCGAGTAACCTTTTGGTATTGTGATAAAGGGATGGTATTGCTGAGCAGCGTTCTTTGATCTCAACGGGAGCCAACAACTGCTCGCTCTCTGCGGCCATATCATCAGGTGTAAGTTTGGTAATCAGGGTATTGGCTCCTATTGCTCTCAGGTTTCGATGCAGCTCATAACCGGCAGCATCGGCAAAAGTAACCGCAAGCCTCAGCACAAAGCGTTCGCGGTAAGCCCGGGGGACATGCAGTGCAAACCGTGTCATCTCGTGCAAGGCCACTCCTATCAGCTCGTTGCCGGCCAGTGCTTCAGGGGCCACAGTACCATACGGATAGATGACCCAGGCATTGGGAAACAACGGAGGCCGGTCGGGTAACTCCCGCCCGCTAATATTGTGATCCGACAGAAACTCATTTATCTCCCGCATCCCTTCACGATTACGGGCTATGGCAAGGTAGAGCAACCGATTGTTACGCCTGAACTCCATCCCTCCTACCGGCCTGACATTATGCTCATTACAAGCTTTCACAAAATCGGGTATCCCGGTAGTATTGTTGATATCGGTAAGTGCCATTACCTCATGGCCCAAGGCAGCAGCCCTTTGCACCAGCGCTTCAGGAGAGAGCGTTCCGTAGCGCAGGCTGTAATAGCTATGTACCTGGATATGCATAGATTTCTCTCTTTGCGGTTAATAGCGTAGACCAACAGCACGTTGTATCGCCTTCGACCCGTAACGCAACCGTATATTATCCATCGCATTGTACAGGCTGCTCATCTCCGGGGTATCCTCAAACATATTGAGCTGCTGCACCCCTCCCACCAGATTACTAAAGCGCAACCCCACAAGCCTTACCAGCATACGTCGCTGATATAGGCGGTCGAAGAGACTGCGTGCCACCGTGATCAGCTGGTGGTCGAACACCGTGTAAGGTATTCGCTGTTGTATCGTATGGGTATCGAAATTAGCATATCGTACCTTTACCGCTACATTCGAAACCATTTTCTGTTGCTTACGGAGCTGAAAAGCCAGCCGTTCAGTCATAGAAACCAAAACCTTATGCAGATACTGTACATCAATCGTATCACTCTCAAAGGTACACTCCGAGCTCATCGACTTCTGTTCGCTCCAACAGCGGATTGGGGTATGATCGATACCGTTGGCCCTCTTCCAGAGTGTATGGCCGTTTTTACCCAGCACCTGTCCTACCATCTCCTGCGGTATCTCACTCAGGGTACCAATGGTAGCTATGCCCATAGAGCGCAACAGACGATACGTCTTGTTACCAATCATCGGCATCTTTTTGATTGACAACGGCCTCAAAAAATTACGCTCCATACCGCCGGGGACCTCCAGCGCTCCGTTGGGTTTGGCCTCGCCCGTAGCTACTTTCGACACTGTTTTGTTAACCGAAAGACCAAACGAGATCGGTAAACCGGTCTCCTTTATAATGGTGTGCCGTAACTCCTTGGTCCATTTCAACGAACCGAAAAAACGATCCATCCCCGTAATATCCAGATAGTGCTCATCAACCGACGCCTTCTCAAAAAGCGGTGCATGCGCAGCGATCACCTCCGTTACCAGATCGGAAT
>JAVVFR010000429.1:0-1710 GCA_032250595.1 Bacteroidales bacterium
TACCCTGGGTGCGCTGCCACCGTATAATGCTATCAATTCATGTGTAGATATGGGAGCCTCTATCACTATGGCCAAAGGAGCAGCCGATGCAGGATTGTTCCCTACCGTAGCAGTAATAGGAGACTCTACCTTTACTCACTCCGGAATAACAGGATTGCTCGATGCTGTGAACGATAATGCCCCTGTTACTGTGGTGATACTCGATAACGCTACTACGGGTATGACCGGAGGACAGAAATCATCTGCATTAGGTAAAATTGAAGATATATGTGCCGGAGTAGGAGTGGAGAAAGAGCATATCAGGGTTATTAAACCTTTACGTAAAAATCACGAAGAGAATGTGCAAATTTTCAAAGAAGAACTTGAATATAAAGGGGTATCTGTAATTATTCCGCGTAGAGAGTGCATCCAGACGCTTAATCAACGGATGCGTAAAAAATTCGCACAAAAGAAAAATAAAGCATAGTAATTGCATAAAACAAATAACAGAGATATGAAAAAAGATATCATTCTTGCAGGTGTTGGCGGACAAGGTATCCTGTCGATAGCTGCAACCATTGGCCTGGCTGCCGTAGATGCCGGGTTGTTTCTTAAACAAGCCGAAGTGCATGGTATGAGCCAGCGCGGCGGTGATGTGCAGTCGCATCTCAGACTCTCCGATAAAGAGATAGCATCCGACCTTATCCCTAAAGGTAAAGCTGATATGATCCTGAGTGTTGAACCAATGGAAGGCCTTAGATACCTTCCATTCCTCGCCAACTACGGTTGGCTTATTACCAACGCTACACCGTTTATTAATATCCCTAACTACCCTGAAGTTGAAAAGGTTATAGCAGAGATAAAAAAGATAAAAAACCATATTATCGTTGATGCTGATATGATTGCCAAAGAGATTGGATCGGTGAAATCAGCTAATATGGTGGTGCTTGGTGCTGCTCTTGATAAACTCGATATAGAGTGGAAACGGATAGAGGTGGCTGTGAATAAACTCTTTGGCAGAAAAGGAGAAGAGGTGGTAGCAATAAATATAGAGGCACTGAAAGCCGGACAAGAAGCTGCAAAAAACTATTAAAATAATATATCTGCTATTTCAAAAATACAATGAAAAATATTATCTTTTTAATCGGGTTGGTGATAATCCCTTCCCTTCTTTCTGCACAACCCGAATATTTTGCTTTTGAACAAGGACGGTTTCATGATGGCTATCGGGTGTGGGTTTTTCCTGATTCTACATTCCTGTATAATCAGGCCGGTAATGCCGGTGATGATAATATTATTAAAGTGTTGTTCCGTGGTGACCAGCTTATAATTGAAGCGAAACAATTTGCTACCTATTCATGCAATGAATTGATATCGAATTGGTATAAAGTAAATTATGAGAAAAATGGAACTGTTTTGACAGGTTTTGTGAAAGGAACAGATATTGCGTTGGCAGGAAAAGAACTATACAATAGAGGAAAAAAAACATTGATAATGTTTCGTATCAACGGGTATTTAAGTTCCGGAGCATATCAGGCTGAAGCAGTAGCTGTAACGAACAATAAGACTATTTGCGAGATCACCTTTGAGTGTATCGACCATCCTCTGAACAACAGGTCGCTCGAACACTCTTTTATATTGTCAAAAAATATCTTTAGTGGATTGGATTCTGTATCTACTGTGATAGCTATTTCTTACTTTCATGAGAATGATGGCTATCCGTTTGGTAAT
>JAVVFR010000032.1:0-9717 GCA_032250595.1 Bacteroidales bacterium
GAAGAACCTTTGATACCCATTTTTTTCTCTTCCGGGGCCAGTTCAATACCTTCCCAGTCACGTTCTACAATGAAAGCACTCAATATACGATCATTATCGATTTTTGCAAAAACAATTTGTATATCGGCAAATCCCGCATTGGTGATCCACATTTTCTGCCCATTAAGGATGTAGTGTTTTTGATCGTTGGAAAGAACGGCTTTCGTGGTTCCTGAATTTGCATCGCTTCCTGCACCAGGTTCTGTAAGGCAATAACAGGCAGCTTTTTCACCTGTAGCCAATGAAGGGATATATTTTTGTTTTTGTTCTTCATTACCATAATAAAGAATAGGCAATGTTCCAATACCGGTATGTGCCATAAAAGCTACCGAAAATGAATGAGCTGCGCCTATTGATTCATTGGCACGCATGGCAGTTAAAAATGGTTGTTCAAATCCACTGTACTTTTCCGGTATGGAGATTCCCGTCAGTCCCATTTCACCAGCCTTGCCTATAAGTTCACGCATCAGGCCGTCTTCCTGGTTATCTATCTTGTCAAGTAGAGGGAAAACTTCAGTTTCTATAAAATCATCGATAGTTTGAGCAATCATAAGTTGCTCTTCGTTAAAATCTTCTGCAATAAAAACATCATTTGGATCACACTCTTTTACGAGAAATTCTCCGCCTTTTAACATTTTTGATTCGTCCATTGTTTGTTTTTTATATTGATAATCAATCAGTTGTAGTTATTATCTGTTGTGATGAAGATGCAAAGATATAATTTTCCCGTATTAAAAAAAATCTGATCAACGACATTATATTTTCTCAACTATGAATACCCGCAATTTGTTAATCCATTATTTTGGGTTAATAATTTTTTGTAAAAAAAACTGTTTTATTTTGAATATTAATTAAATTTCCTATTTTTGCATTTCAAATAGGACTCAAGGTGCTTTGAAAGTGCAAATTAAAGCGAAAACAAAATTCTCTTCAACCAGTTAATGTAACAAAAATCAACCATGCCGGTTGATTTTTTTGTTTTCCTGTGAATACATGTTTTAAAACCACCTTTAACAATCCCATCCAAAAAATTAGGGAAGGATTATTTTGGAGATCGATAAAAAATACAAAATATTTTTTAATAATTTGTGTAGAAAATCTTCTGATAGATTAATTAAAACTTTCGATAAAATATCTAAATTGTTTTATTATTGTAATTTATGAAATATTTCATTTGAAAAAAAGATAAAAAAATTTTTGAATTTATTTGGAAGTTGCAATTTTATTCTTATTTTTGTACTTCAAATTTCAAATTGATTACTATTTAAAGAAAAGTATTTCTCTTCTAAACCAATTAATACGGAAAAAAATCAACCTTATGGTTGATTTTTTATTTTTGTTACAATTGTGTTTGCTCGCAAGTTGTTCTTAAGGATTCTCTTGCAATTTTGTCAGAAAATGCTTTTTTTTGACATCCTATTCATTCAATATAAACCAAAACATAGAAGCGTATGGCAACAGAAGCACAAATTTTGCTGGTCATGATCATTTACATTTCGCTTTTGGTTGTATGGGGTATTTATCAGGGGCGGAAAGTAAAGAGTGGAACTGACTATGCTATAGCCGGCCGGAACTTACCCGGTTGGGTGGCAGCATTGTCGGAGCGTGCAACAGGAGAGTCTTCATGGGCATTGCTCGGCCTGCCGGGTGCAGCTTATGCTACGGGAATACTGGAGATATGGACCGCTCTGGGATGTGTAGCAGGCATTATCACCACATGGATCGTTATAGCATGGCGTTTACGCAATGAAGCTGAAAAATACAGCGTTGAGACATTTACCGACTTCATCGCCAAGAAACATGGAGAGAGTGCAAAGTGGATACGTATTATTGGCAGCTTTACCATCGTGTTTTTCTTTTTCTTTTATGTGGGAGCTCAGTTTTTAGGGGGAGGCAAAACACTGAATACTATGTTTCATATCCATAACGATCCACAGACAGGCATGTGGATAGGTATGCTTATCACTGCAGCTATTATTATTCCCTATACTATTTATGGCGGGTTTACAAGTGTTGTATGGACAGATGTGATACAGGCTATAGTAATGATTGCTACCCTGATTATCGGTCCTATTGTTGGGGTTATTTACCTCTCTAATCATCCGGAGTTGTTTGCTCAGGATATTCCCGGCGCTCTGGCAAGGGCAGGAGAGGAGTATAACTCTTTAACGGGAGCGACAGGAGGTTTTGTGGCAGGTATTGCTATTGCAGGAGGTTTTTCCTGGTTCTTTGGTTATCTTGGAGGCCAGCCACAACTGAGTATGCGGTTCATGGCTATTCGTGACCACCAACAGGTTAAAAAGGCAAGAATTATAGGAGTAGCATGGACTCTTTTAGCCTATATTGGTGCATTGGCTTTGGGGTGGATCGGTATAGCTATCTTTGGCCCTCACGGCCTTACCGATCCGGAACTGGTTATGCCATCTGTATTACTAACGATCTTTCCACCGGCCATCGCAGCTCTTTTAATCACCGGTGCTATTGCAGCTATGATCTCTACCGCCGATTCGTTGCTGGTCCTCTCAGCAACAGAATTCAATGAGAACCTATTACCTGCCATTGCTGAAGAACAAAAACGTAAGAAGCTGAGAAGGTCGAGAATTGTAACAGCTATTCTGGCGATAATTGCTTTAGCCCTGGCATATGTTTTTCCGTCAAACCTAATATTTACTATTGTCAGTTATGTATGGGCAGGAATAGGAGGCACTTTCTCTGTAGTTATCTTGTTAACACTCTTTTGGAAAAGGTATCACGGTAAAGCTGTTATTATTACCATCATAACAGGGCTGTTGTTTACTATTGTTTGGTTTAACACGGGTATGGAGGAGCATTATTTGCTGGATAATGAAACAGTAGCAGTGATAGCCCTTGAGATTGGCGAAGAGCAGATAGCGAAGCTAAATGAAATTAAAGATCAACGTATCGTTAGCCAGTCGAAATTCAGGGAGATGGTTGCTTCTTTTGTCGGTAATAAAACCAGGGAGCAGCAGGAGTATGTGGCTTTTATTGTGAACAGTGCTAAAAAGAAAGGTATAACAGCAAGGATATTGACTTTCTTTATTGCACTGTTTGTGGGCATCGCAAGTAGTTTTGTTTTTAAAAGAAAAGTGACGGCAGATTAGTATTTGTATCTTTTCGACCACCAGTTTTTAAGTCTTTTAAGCACAGTTTCTTCCTGTGGATTATGACCGGGTTTGTATAATATCTTCCCTGAGATTTGATCCGGCATAAATTCCTGGTCTACGAAATTCCCTTCATAGCTATGTGCATATTTATAATTTTTTCCATAGTTAAGATTTTTCATCAGTGTTGTTGGAGCATTACGGATATGCAGCGGCACCGGGAGGTTGCCGGTTTGATTGACACAAGCCTGCGCTTCGTTGATGGCCATATACGCAGTGTTGCTTTTGGGAGCCGTAGCAAGATATATCGCTGTCTCGGAGAGGATAATACGACTTTCAGGCCATCCTGTTTTATTAACGGCATCAAAACAGGTATTAGCTAAAAGCAAGGCGTTAGGGTTGGCAAGGCCGATATCTTCCGCAGCCAGAATAAGCAATCGCCGGGCGATAAATTTAGGGTCTTCTCCACCGGCTATCATGCGGGCAAGCCAGTAAACTGACGCGTTAGGGTCACTGCCACGAACCGATTTTATAAATGCTGAAATGATATCATAATGCATCTCCCCCTGTTTGTCATAAATGGCAAGATTTTCTTGTATGATATCTACTACAATTTTGTTTGTTATCACTATCTCATTGTCATTATTTGCCGAGAGTATATTTACTACCAGTTCAATAGCATTATATAATTTACGGGCATCCCCGCCGGAAAAACGGAATAGTGCTTCTGTCTCTTCAATAGATATTTTGATGTTGATATGGTTAGCATAATAATTCACTGCTCTTTCAAGCAATAGTGTAAGATGTTGCTCATTAAGTGGTTTTAACAGATATATCTGGCAACGGGACAGGAGAGGGGAAATCACTTCAAAAGAGGGATTCTCCGTTGTAGCGCCAATAAGAGTGACAATACCTTTTTCAACAGCCCCCAACAGTGAGTCTTGTTGTGATTTGCTGAAACGATGTATCTCATCAATGAACAGAATTGCTTTTTCAGGCAGATCCGATGCTGTATTAATGACAGCTCTTACATCTTTAACACCTGAGGAGATAGCACTCAAGGTAAAAAATCGCATGCCCAGTTCCATGGCAATCAAATGAGCCAAAGTGGTCTTTCCGACACCGGGAGGCCCCCAGAGGATTATAGATGGGATATTACCATGCATAAGGGAGTTGCGTAGTACTGCTCCCTGAGCCATCAGGTGCTCCTGACCTATGAATGATGTCAAATCGCGCGGACGTAGCTCTTCAGCCAAAGGAATTGTTAGTTTTGGTTCCATGTCACAAAGATAGCGTTTTACAGAAATATAATATTCACTGATTACCCCCTTTTATAAACAGATAACTTTGATATCATAAAAAAGTGGTAATAGTAAAAAGGATTGCCAAAAAAAAGTAAATTTGCACGATACGAAGAAAAATAAAAGAAACGAAAATATCAAAAAAGGAGTATGTTATGAAGCCCGAAATTATTGAATTATGGCCGGAGTTAAAATGGATTGACAACGAGTTGTTACGTGAAAAAACAGCAAAGGCCTGGGAGCATGCTTTAGAAGAGAGTGTGTTAACAGCCGATGATTTACGACGTATACCGTTTACATTACTGTGTGGGTCTGATCTAAAGGTTACCTTTATGGATCATAAGCGTGCGGTAGTCCATATAGCAAGAGAGAGTGGATTTAAAATGAAGGAATTTTTCGGAGATGAGTTGCCTTTCGATATGGATATTTTAATATCAGGTGCTATATTGGCAGATGTAGGGAAACTACTTGAGTATGTCCTTGATGATGAAGGCAAGGCTATTCAAGGCAGTTATGGAAAGTATCTGCGCCATCCGTTCTCAGGAGTATCTTTGGCCGAACGATGCGGGTTACCTCCGGAAGTTTGTCATATTATTGCAGCGCATGCAGGTGAAGGAAATCATGTGAAAAGATCCGTAGAAGCGTATATAGTACACCATGCAGATTTTATGACTTTTCTCCCTTTTAAGGATCGTTTACAATTATAAACAATAGATTACAAATGTAACTTAAGGATTTTGTTATGAATTTGATAGAGAAAATACTTGCCTCACATGCCAAATACGATACAGTGAAACCGGGTGATATCATTGATGTAACGCTTGATGCAAGGGTTGCAAGAGACTTTGGTGGTGCAAATGTTGTAAAGAATTTGGTAAATAATGGACTTACAATAGCTGATAAAGAGAAGACATTTTTCACTTTCGATTGTAATCCCGGTGGTTCAGATCAAAAATATGCTGCAAATCAGCATTATTGCAGACAGTATGCCCGTGAAAAAGGTATTACTGTTTATGATATCGATCAGGGCATTGGTACGCATCTGGCGATCGATCGTGGTTTGGTATGGCCGGGGTCTACTTTTGTCAGTACCGATAGTCATGCCAATATTATGGGCGCTATTGGTGCTTTTGGACAAGGGATGGGTGATCAGGATATTGCTGCAGCATGGGCTCATGGGGCTGTATGGTTTAAAGTGCCACCGTCAGTGAAGATCATTTGTGAAGGAGCACTGCCAGAAGATGTGTCAGCGAAAGATATTGTGTTGAATATGTTGCACCGGTTTGGTGCCAATACTTTGTTGGGTAATAGTGTGGAGATGTATGGTGATGCCATTGACCGGTTAACGTTGGATAAAAGAATCACGATAGCTTCAATGGCAACGGAGATGGGTGCTATAATTATTTTGTTTACACCTACCGAAGGAATCATAAATGAGTTAGAGCAGATTACAGGCAACCGTTATGATATTGTGATGGCCGATGATGATGCTACTTATTCCAGAACCTTTACTGTTGATGTAACTACATTTAAACCGATGGTAGCGCAGCCGGGACATCCGCATGATGATATCGCAATTGAGAAGGTAAGAGGCACAAAGATTGACTCCGCTTTTATTGGGTCGTGTACGAATGGCCGTATTGAAGATCTTCGTATTGCTGCTGCTATTCTAAAAGGGAAAAAAGTAGCACCGGGTGTAGTCCTGAAAATTGTACCTGCTACTGATGCAATATGGAAAACTGCTTTGGATGAAGGGTTGGTCCGGGTCTTTAAAGATGCCGGTGCCTTGATCTCCAATGCCGGGTGTGCCGGATGTGCTGCAGGACAGGTAGGGCAAAACGGCCCGGCAGAGGTGACGATTAGTACCGGGAACAGAAATTTTGCAGGAAAACAAGGACAGGGTGCCGTGTATCTTGCATCTCCGGCTACTGTAGCCGCTTCTGCAGTGGCTGGGGTTATTACCTCTTCAACAGAGATCCCTGAGGAGATAGCTTCATTTACAAAAACAAATTTGTTTCAACCGACTGTAAATACTGATAAAGATAAAAACCAAGCATCAAAGCCCAGCAGACCTACTGTTGTAGAAGGCCGTGTATGGCTTATTATGAAAGATGATATCGATACGGATATGATTTTCCATAATCGTTATCTGACAATTACCGATATTGATGAGATGGGTAAATACACTTTTGACAACCTGGAAGGTTTTACCGATTTTGCTTCTAAAGTTAATCCCGGCGACATTGTTATTACAGCCAAGAACTTTGGAGCAGGCAGTTCACGACAGCAGGCGGTTGATTGTTTTAAATCACTGGGGGTGTCTTCTATTCTGGCAGAGAGTTATGGTGCAATATATGAGCGTAACGCAATAAATGCAGCCATGCCAATTCTCACATACCACAAACAGGAGCTTGATAAATTGAATATAAAGGATGGTGATAGGGTGCAGATCGATTTTCTCTCCGGAGCGATAACCAATCTGGAATCAAAACAAAAAGGGACAATAAATCCTTTTTACGATGCACAGGCAGAGATATATCAGAAAGGAGGGTTGTTGGCTTAGCATACTTTTTTACATACTTTTCCCTACTTTATTTTCAATCAGGATGCGTGCCAACACTGTTGCAGCACTGTTTTCTCCGAAATTACGGATTACCATTGCTATCTGCTCTACCGCTTCATTATCATTACTACTCTTTTCATCCAGTGCTTTTTTTACAGCTCTGAGTTCACTGCCACGCAGCTCTTCGTCAAGGATTTTTATGATATTTTCTATCGCCTCTTTTGAAGCTTGTTGTAGTTTGCCGGCATCTAAACCAAAAACGTCAACCTCATCAAGTGCTGTCTCCAATATTGCTTTTCCGGTTTTAATACACGACTCTTTGGTCATTGTTTTTCCGGTGGTATCGCGTAACGACCAACTTCCGTAATCGTAATGCAGGGAAGCGATAGCCTCAATCCTGTTGTCGTGTGGACCGAAGATCTTCTCCAGAATTATTATCGTAGACTTTTTCCATGCATCGAGGTCAAAACCTTTTTCTTCCATCTTATTGATCTGTTTCATGATCAATACTTTCAATTGTTCTTTATCCAGTTTCATTGTACAGAAATTAAGTTAGTTATGCTTGTTTACGTTATTATTGTGCTGCTTTCAAACGAGGTTACACAAAAATACGAAGTTAGGTAATTTAATGAAGTACTATTCTAATAATATTTTGTTTTGTTGATAAACTCTACTATTTTAGCCTGCAAGAAACAGTAAATGCGGAATACTATGAGTGTATTGATAAACAGGGCATCAAAGGTTCTTGTTCAAGGTTTTACAGGCAGTGAAGGTAGTTATCATGCTACGCAGATGATAAAATACGGTACCCGGGTGGTAGGAGGAGTAACTCCGGGAAAAGGAGGAGGTATTCATTTAGAACTTCCTGTCTTCAACACAGTACACGATGCTGTTGTATCAACGGGAGCTGATGTATCGATAATTTTCGTACCCCCGCCTTTTGCTGCAGATGCCATTATGGAAGCAGCTGATAGCAACATTTCGGTGATTGTCTGTATTACGGAAGGTATTCCCATACAAGATATGATACAAGTAAAAGCCTTTCTCGAACACCATAAGAGCCGGTTGATAGGGCCTAATTGTCCGGGGATTATCACTCCGGGGGAAGCGAAAGTAGGTATCATGCCCGGTTTTATTCATAAAAAGGGAAGTGTAGGTATCGTGTCACGATCGGGGACATTAACCTATGAGGCCGTGGATCAATTAACGAAGGTCGGATTAGGGCAATCTACTGCCATAGGCATTGGTGGTGATCCTATTATTGGTACTTCTACACGTGATGCTGTTGAACTATTTGAGAATGACCCGGAAACAAAAGGTATTGTATTAATTGGTGAGATCGGTGGCCAAATGGAAGCTGAAGCTGCAGTATGGATCAAACACCATTGTACTAAACCTGTAGTGGGTTTTATTGCTGGTGCCACTGCTCCAAAAGGAAGAACGATGGGTCATGCCGGTGCCATAGTTGGTGGAGAAAATGAAACGGCAGAAGCTAAAAAGGCAATATTGAAAGAAGCCGGTGTTACAATTGTTGACTCCCCCGCCGAAATAGGTGATACTATGAAAATGATGTTAAAATAGTACATTACACAGTTACTATTGCATCATGATGTTTTTTTGATAATACTCTGTTATTATTGTGATCTGTAAAAAATGATTGATACTGGAAATATTCTTCCTTTTGTTATTGCATTTATAATGCTGGGTGTTGGATTATCACTCACAATAAATGATTTTTTGTTGGTTTTTAAAAAGCCGCTTTTAATACTTATCGGTCTCTTTTGTCAGCTTATCATTTTACCCCTTATCGCTATCACTATTGTATCATCGATTGATATTGCCCCGGAATTTAAAGTAGGAATTGTTATTATATCAGCATGTCCCGGAGGTGCTACATCCAATCTGATTAGGCATTTACTTAAAGGAAATGTTGCATTATCAATTGCATTAACTGCGTTTAACAGTATCATTACTTTGGTTTCGATCCCTTTTATTGTTGGTCTTGCATTAAGGCTCTTTTATCATGACACTGCCAGTATACAACTTCCATTAGGGGAGACAATGCTGAAGATTTTTTTTATGACAGTTATTCCTGTATTTATAGGAATATTCATCCGACAGAAATACCCGGTGTTAACAGAGAAGCTGGAATATCCACTTCGTTTTGTTATGGTTACATTATTAGCAGGCGTTTATCTGATAGCTGCATTAAAATCTGATCTTGACCCAACGAATAAAGGGGGAGGGATTTTCAACTATCTGTATCTGTTTCCATACGTCTTTGCACTGAATATTTTTGGTATGATAACCGGTGTTGTGGTAGCACGTATTATGCGTTATAAGAAAAGGATACAAATTACTTATGCCATTGAGATAGGGATTCAGAATAGTGCATTAGGAATAACGATTGCCAGTGGAACAACATTTTTAAACAATAACGCGATGGCTATTCCGGCACTTATTTATGCATTGTTTACTTTTTTTAGTGCAATCCTGTTTGGATGGCTGCTAAAACGTTTTCTGTAAGAAAGGACAGCTACTTTTTATTGTCTTTAACAGGATCTTCCGGTTTTTTAGCATCATCTTCAACTATAGGCTCTTGATGTATAACTTTGATAGTCACTTTGTTATCACCTTTTTTATAATTAATCTTTATTGTATCGCTTTCTTTCAGACTGGATTTAATGATCTC
>JAVVFR010000430.1:0-1704 GCA_032250595.1 Bacteroidales bacterium
TGTTTTTTCCAAATCTTTCTTTTGCTCATCGCCATATCCCATTGCAGGAAGCAATGTTCCAATATTAGGATATGTTTTGAAGGTTTCCGACAGTTTTCCGACAGTAAAAGGCCTTGGATCTACCAGTTTTGCTGCACCTGCTCGTTGTGCTGCAACGGTACCGGCACCAATTTTCATTTCACCATGGGTAAGTGTTGGTCCATCTTCCACAACCAACACATTTTTTCCTTTGATCAACTCAGGGTTGCTTATCTTAAGTGTTGAAGCACCATCAAT
Organism: Bacteroidales bacterium; assembly: GCA_032250595.1. Classification (GTDB taxonomy): domain Bacteria; phylum Bacteroidota; class Bacteroidia; order Bacteroidales; family SKPS01; genus SKPS01. The sequence continues at coordinate 277 of JAVVFR010000430.1, forward strand.
TACTATTGCTTTGCTGTTTACCTTAGCGATATTTTCTCTAACGATAGTCACATTTTCATGTGAGGCGCTATCCATTTTATTTATAACCACCACATCGGCAAGGCGAAGTGTAGTTTCTCCGGGGTAATAAGTTAGTTCGTGTCCCGGGCGATGAGGGTCAACAACTGTTACCATCAGGTCGGGTTTATAAAAAGAGAAGTCATTATTACCACCGTCCCAGAGAATAACATCAGCCTCTTTTTCTGCTTCTCTTAGTATGGCTTCGTAATCGACACCGGAATAGATGATATTACCACGGATTACATGGGGCTCATACTCTTCCATCTCTTCTATAGTACACTTGTGTTTTGCAAGGTCTTCAACAGTAGCAAACCGTTGAACTCTTTGTGCCACCAAGTCACCATAAGGCATAGGATGACGGATAGCTACCACTTTCAATCCTTTTTCCATAAGGATCTCAATAATTTTTCGCGAAGTCTGGCTTTTTCCACAACCGGTTCTCACAGCACCTACAGCTATTAAAGGTTTTGTCGATACTACCTGAGTATCTTTAGGCCCCAGCAGACTGAAATTAGCACCTGCGGTATTTACTATGGCACTCATCTTCATAACATGCTGATAATTAACATCACTGTATGCAAATACACATGTATCTACATTAAGGGTTTTGATCAGTTCAGGCAGATCCGATTCTGCATGAATAGAAATCCCTTCAGGATAAAGGTGGCCTGCTAATTCGGCCGGATATTTTCGACCATCAATGTCGGGAATCTGAGCTGCAGTAAATGCTACTACATTGAACTCTTCATTATCTCGGAAGTAGGTGTTGAAATTGTGAAAATCTCGCCCTGCCGCACCAATAATGATTACGTTTTTCTTCTTACATTTCATAACACTATATTTAGTTTTTGATACATCTTAAAAAATTTTTACGTGCAAATATACTATTTTATGTTTTGTTCAGCAATATTCAAATATTAATTCATCATTTCATTAGTACTTTGTCTATTTTCCCTTTTAGTAAATCTTATAATTGCTGCGTTTTATCTCATATTCTGTTTGTCTTTATTATTGTATATCTCATCTCTTCCAACACCAATGAAAATAGAAATACTATGATATAGTGTACCAATAAAGATGGTTCAAAAAAGCATTGTATCTTTGCAGCTAAAATCTTTTAATATGATTCATAATACAATAGCACAGAAGGTCGTTGAGGCTATAAATAAGATATATGGCAAGGAGTTGGATATTGCGAGAGTGCAGCTGCAAAAAACCGTGCGTGATTTCAAAGGAGATTTTACGGTGGTGGTGTTTCCTTTATTAAAAATCTCCGGGAAAAGTCCTTCAGATACCGGTAACGACCTCGGTATTTATCTTAAAAATGAGTTGGATGCAGTGGAGGACTTCAATGTTGTAAAAGGTTTT
>JAVVFR010000033.1:0-9694 GCA_032250595.1 Bacteroidales bacterium
ATGCATTGGATGTCTGGCTCCAGGCTCTTGCGATATCACGCTGGCTGTTGATCCAGCGGTCTTTGATGCCTTCGGGCAGCGTGAAGCCTTTCTTCTCCGCTTCAAGCATAAAGTGTCCGGCATAATTGGCAGCCCAGTCATTATAGTAACTTCTTCCGGGCCAATAAGAGAACTGTCCGTTGGATGGCATATAAAACTTCAGCTTGTTCAGCACCACTTTAACATGGTTTGAGACATCGTTTTTACTGCGTTCATCAAGGTAAAGCAGCTCACTGAGATAGAGTTGTGGAAAAACAGCCGATACTATCTGTTCGAGGCAACCGTGCGGATACCTGATCAGATAGTTGAGTCTTTTGCCCAGGTTCATCGGTGGTATCACTGAGAGTTCCAGCTGTCCGCTGTTGGTGCCGGGCATCCCGGGAAACACTACCTCAGTTTGCCACGATTTTCCGGGCAGCAGGTCCTTATGCACTACATCAGTGATTGGCGGATTAGGGTTGCGGATATCAATCTCTATTGTATGGTTGGCCTTAGCATCGCCGGAGGTAACTTCAATATATACTTTTCCAACCCCGGTTTTCTCTTTTACCTGTATGGGGAAATTGACAATTTTATCACCTGTCTCGGTGAACAGAAGCGTTTTAGTGTTTCCCTCAGGCAGGGAGAAGATATCGGATGTCGACACTTTCACTGAAACATTCTTGATATGTTTCTCCATGGCAAACACATTCACAGGCAGCTGCACTGTTTCTCCCGGTCCAACTACACGTGGCAAAGTACCAAGGACCATCAGGGGGTTCTTTACTTTTACAGTCTTCTCAGCATTTCCGAAAGCATTCTCATCAAAAGCGACCACCATTACACGGAGAGAGCCGACATATTGCGGCAGCATAAATGTATGCTTGTTGGTTTGTCCGGGAGAGAGATAAACGGGTCCGAAGGATTTAACCACCGGTGTAAAACGGTTGGCTTTCTGCTTATCGCGGTTAACACGGGTATCGCCACCACCAATACTTAACAGCCTCTCCAGGGTACCACCGTATGCGCCTATCACCTCATAGAAGATATCCCATGTCTTCACACCCAGCGCCTCTTTACCGTAAAAGGTATTCCATGGGTCGGGGGTTTTGAATCCTGTAAGGTCGAGCAACCCATCATCCACCACCGCGAGGGTATAGGCCATTGCTTTCCCGTTTCTCTCTTTAACAGAAATCGTCACCTTCGATTCCGGCTTCAATTCATCGGCCATCAGTATCTCAGGATTCAGATGGGTACTGGGGTCTTCAACCATCACGGGGATCACACCATACAACCTGACAGGCAAGTCGTTAACCGTTTGTGCATGGGGTTGTAGCAGAGTCACATGCACATACACATTAGGGGCCATCGATGGCGCTGCTGTAAAGCTGAAGGAGGTAGCACCTTCTTTTGTCTCTATCCAGTTAGTCTTTAAGACATTTGAGCCGCTCTCGATACTCACTAACGCACTGCCTTCAACAGAGGAAGGGATGGTCACCACCACCTTTTCACCTACATTGTATCTGGCTTTATCACATGAGAATGCAAGCATGGCAGCACCTTCTTTTTCCTGCCTCGTGTTACGGCTATATCCCGGGCTGTCGAGATAGATAAGATTGCCGGTGATATGGCCACTCTTCTTATCGGTGACATGGATCAGATACCTTCCCCATCCACCTGTTGCCGCACCCCATTTCAGGTCTGCTTTACCATCTTTAACAGCTACCTGTTTTGTGAATACAGGCACCTGTTCACTATTACTGATAAAACTCGACAGCCTGCTGTTAGAGTTATCCCACCACCAGCTCCAATTGATACGATAGATATTTACCTCCACAGTACCTGACTTCACCGGTGTTCCGCTTATATCAACATTGGCAATTTTAAAGGTATGTTCTTTCCCTGTTTCCAGCATATCCCACCAGCCTTTACCTTTCGGTACCCATAACCCTGCATAGGAGCTGTAAGGATAGTAAGGTACCGTAGTGGTATTTATACTGAAATCGCCACCCGGCTCAAATACTTTTGTCTGAAATGAAGCTTGTAACACGCCCGGAATATTATTCTCTATTGACACCACCGGGTTGATGGCTGCATAACCTTTGGCATCAAGGTTGCCATCAAATACAGTAAAGGTTTCCGTATAGAAGTTACTGGCCGGATTATCGAATGTAAAACCGGGAAACTTATCAAATTTGGTGACACCTTTCTGGAGTGTCAGTGCCACATCGGCTTTAAGGTTTTTAGCGATGGCACCCTGGAGCCAGCTCACGTTGAGGTCCCCGGTCTGTTTTTCATTGGCAAGGATACGGTCTTTCTCAAACTGCAGGTCTATTTTTAACCGGTTGGGTTTTACGGTTTCAACTTTAAAATAGCGCGAAAAAGTAGCATTCCCGATAGTGGCTCGTGCCAGGTAGTTGCCTGTGATGGCCATTGGATCGGTAGTAATATGAAAATCATAAATGCCTTTCACGGCAGAAGATTTTGTCAATCGCTTTATGGTTTGCCCTTGAGGATCAACAAGTTCAAACAACACAGGGATATCATCAGGTAAGATCCCAAGTTTATCCTGAAGCATAAAATTAATAAACATCGTATCACCGGGGCGCCATACCCCTCTCTCTGCATAGAGATATCCTTTAAGTCCTTTGCTTACCTGTTGACCATCGACATCAAACAGGCTCATCGACAAGGTAGTATTGCCACCCAACTTAAGATATCCACGTTCTTCACCCCTTTTTGCAATTACAAGAAATGGTTTCCTTTTAAACTGTGCCTCCGCTTTTCCCTCCTCATCAGTAGTGAGCGTGGCAACTGTTCTAAGCTGAAAATCAACGACCTCCAGATCAATATCAGCCATCGGCTTTGCAGTAACGATATCTGTAGTATAAAAGATAAACGAACCGTCGGCGCCTCCCTTGGCAATCATACCGATATCTGATGCGAGAATATTTTGTGCGGTAGTCTTGTAAAAATAGTAAGCTGCATTACAAGGATTTTTGTTTTCTCTCCATGAATAATCTTCCCATGAGTACTCCAGATAATCCCAATCACTGTAATACTCCCAGTTCTCCTCATAAACTTCATAATCATTAGCATCAGGGTCAACACTCATCAGATCATAGGAATCATTTTCATCGGTTCCATCACAAGGATATGTTGAATACGCTTTTTTGAAAGAGAAGACTACGCGATAGATGGCCCCTTTTTCAGGCTCAATAAGGTCGGCAAGGTCGAGCGTAAAACGGTTCCACTGATTAAAGTCGGCTATAGAACCGGTGCTTTTAGTCAGGTCCACCCTCTTCTTGAGCACGACCGTTCCCACCCTGTGCAACTGCTGCTCACCCGACAGATCATTGACCTGAAGAAACTGGGGGATGCTTTTCTCATAGATCTTAAAGATCTTCACATCAACAGCATTGAGGTTCACCGCTTCAAAAGGCAGCACCAACCCATTGGAGCTGGGCAGAATGGTGCCCTCCCCTATCATTCTCACTGCAGGCTTTTGGTTTTCAAAGGCCACATTTTTAATAAATTTCTTTACCAGTGTATTTCCTTTATCATTCATTACGGAAGGCTCAATGACAAGGGTATGTTCGCCGTTTTGTTCATAAGGGAAATAAACCTTCAGCTGGTTATTGATCGACAAAAAAGAGAGGTTCCTTATTGTACCAACGCTTACAAGCCCATCAAAGAGCTGCCCGTTATCCAGTGGGTCGGAGAAAGTGATGAGCAGACACTGGGCAGGATCATTTATCATTCTCACATCCACGACTTCAAAATCATCCTTCCCCGGAATCACTACCGTAGCATCACCTGATTTTTTCACATCAATCGCTTTGCCGTTCCATGAAAGAATAAGCTCCGACTTTTTCTCCAAACGGGGTATACTGTCGATAGTGAATTTAAAGTGCCGGTGGGTGGTGTTTACATCATACCTTACCGGTAAACTCTTTTTGTTATGCATCGCTTTCATAATTTTACGGACATCATGCAGCGCTGCATAATCTGCAGTACTTATATACCCTTGTAACCGGTAAAAAGCCGGGTTATCTTCGGATATCAGCAAATCTTCAGTCTTCACTTCAAAATCTTGTCGCAAAGTATGAAACTGGAATTTAAAAACCCTTAACGAGTCGGGAACCTGGATCAGCCGGTGCAGGTCGAAAGCTACCGTGTACGTTTTGTCGGGCAAAAAACTGCCGGCAGGCATAAACTGCAAAGTACGGGTATCGACCCAGGTGACACGGCCATCGATTGCCGGATCTATAGTAAAAAGATCTTTATCAAGCTGTTTACCAATGGATGCGCTATCGATATACGACGTAGCCAACCTTATCTTTATGCCACTCTTTACTGAGACTACTCCCGAAGTATAGGCAGATACATAATCTTTAAACGCCGGATCAGGTTTTAACAATTTCAACGGTTTATTTGATGCGAAAAGCACTATCACACTGATCACCAATAACACAACTAAAGGAATACCGTAACGAAGAAGGTTTTTATGTTTCATTATTTTTTAAGATTTCGTGATACACCCGGAACTAATTCCGGAATGCAAAAAATAAACTGGATTTTGACTTATTAAAAAACGTAAATATACAAGTTTTCTTAGTTGATAAAAACGGAAGATCACAGATAGAAAAAAATCTTGCACAAACACAGGCATCAACCACCACTTACCAGATGGATCACTGAAACATCATCACCGTTTTTGATAGTAGCAGAATTGTATTGATCTCGCTTAATAAGTTTTCCATTGATTTTAACAACCAACAATTTAAAAGTAAAATTCTTTAATGTAAGCAATTCACTAACAGTAATCTTCTCATTATCAAAACACTCCTGTCTGTTATTCAGGGTTATTTCCATAGGGTATCCGTTTTTGTTGAAGTAATATATCAATAGCTGTATTTGCTTGCATATGGGCAACAATACCTACACGAGGGGCCAACGGCGGGTTGTCCTCGGAAACCTCTGTATGTTGATCACCACAAACATATAAATTTCCACTTTTCGAATATGCAATCATGTTGTTATTGCCATATCCTGCAATTCCTGAACCTGAAATAATCGGTTTTTCAGGGGCTATCTCACTCCATGTCTCAATAAGCATGTTTTTCTGATCGGCTGCATCGAATGCTTCAATGAGAATATCGCACCTATTAAAAATCATGGCAATATTTTCAGAAATCAACTTTATGTGATGAGCAACTACATTAACAGCTGGGTCGATCATCCCAATATTATCCCTAAGAGCAAAACATTTGGGCTGACCCACCTGATGCAAAAAGAAGTACTGCCTGTTAAGGTTGGTGATATCCACTGTGTCATGGTCTGCCACGATAAGCTTTCCAACGCCTACACGTGCCAGGGCAACAGCAGCATTGGAACCGAGACCACCGCATCCGGCTATACCTATAGTTTTATATTGCAGAACCTGTCGAATATGGCGGTCGTTCATCGTAATAATTATGTGCAGATTTATTCTTTGATCTAATATGGCATAAAGATAATAACTTTATACAAACACCATGCAATATAACGATATGTATTGTATTGCATAACTGATTTTTACAAAAAGAAGATGATAGATGCTATTAATTTTATATTTTTGCTCTCTTCATAGAGAAACTAAAATTATATAAGATATGGATATAGAAAATTTGAGATCAAAACACACAGTATTAAAAGAGTGGGATTATGAATGGACTCCCCTTGAGAGAGGGTATACTGATAAGATACTCTATCTTGATGTTTCGAAGCCCGAGTTTAAGATCAAGCAGGTAGACCCATTGATGAAAGAGAAGTTCATAGGAGGCCGGGGATATGGTTTACGGTTATTATGGGATGCTACAACCCCTGAAACCAAGTGGGATGATCCTGAGAATGAGATCATTATTTCACCGGGCCCAATAGCAGGGATCACTCAATACTCTGGCACTGGTAAATCATTATGTGTCAGCATCTCTCCACAAACTGACATTCCTATCGACAGTAACGTTGGAGGGTTTTACGGGCCATTTTTAAAGTTCTGCGGATTTGATGCTATTGAGTTACAGGGCAAGTCTGACAAAGATATCATTATTGTGTTGGATGGATGTGAAAACAAGTTACGCATTGAGACGATACCTGATGATTATCCTGTTGACAGTCATGAGCTTGCGGAAGTCCTAACCGAGATTTACGCTGATGACGAGAAGAGTCGCAAAAATGTATCGGTAGTCTCTTCAGGAGCAGCAGCAGAACACTCAATGATAGGGATGTTGAATTTCAGCTTCTATGATTCGAAGCGAAAAAAAGTACGACTGAAGCAAGCAGGGCGTGGTGGTATCGGCACTGTATTCCGCAACAAAAATATCAGGGCCTTGGTAGCCAAGGTACCGGGTGTGAAGGGCAACCTGAATAATGTTGTAGACCTGGAGGCTATAATGGAGCGAGGCAAACGCTTCAACCGGGAGATACGGGAGTTTGACGACAGTCAGGCGGAGATGCGTACCAAAGGCACCGCCCATCTGGTAAATATCATGAATGATTACGATCTGCTACCGGTAAATAATTATAAGTTTGGCAGCCACAAAGAGGCTGATGCTATTCATTCTGAGGTATGGAAAGAGCGGTTCACCCAGGGCATCCCTGATGGCTGTTGGATAGGGTGTAACATGTCGTGTTCTAAGGGTGTGGATGAATATGAATTACGCACCGGTCCATATAAAGGTGACAAGGTTATTGTTGACGGCCCGGAGTATGAAAATGCCGGTGGGCTGGGTTCAAACTGCGGAATCTTTAATCCTGATTATATTATTGAAACGAATTTTTACTGCGACACCTACGGGATATGTACTATCACTTGGGGAACCACGGTAGCTTTCATAATGGAGTGTTATGAAAACGGCATCCTGAATGAAGAGCGCACCGGAGGACTGAAATTAAACTTTGGCAATGCCGATTCAGCGATGGAGCTGATCCATCAGTTGGCTCGTGGCGAAGGGTTTGGGAAGACTGCCGGACTGGGAGTGCGTAGGTTAAAGAAACTCTTTGCTGATAATGGTTGGGGTGATCCTGCTTTCCTGCAGGATATCGGCATGGAGAACAAAGGGCTGGAGTATTCCGAATATGTATCTAAAGAATCGCTGGCACAGCAAGGAGGGTTCGCTATGACGAATAAAGGGCCACAGCACGATGAGGCATGGCTGATATTTATGGATATGGTCAACAACCAAATTCCTACTTTTGAAGACAAAGCTAATGCGCTCCACTATTTCCCGATGTTCAGAACATGGTTTGGGTTAGTAGGGTTATGCAAGTTGCCGTGGAATGATGTAGAACCAGAGAACAATGCAGAGACAGATGAACCTGCTAAGGTGCCGGAGCATGTAGATAACTATGTAACGATCTTCAAAGCTGTAACCGGCAAACCATTCGACAAAGAGGAGATGATACGGCAATCGGAAAGGGTCTATAACTTCCAGCGCATCTTTAACATACGCAGGGGGTATGGTTTACGGGAACATGATGCTCAGCCGTATCGTGCTGCAGGACCTGTTACTGTTGAAGAGTATGAATCACGTGTTGAGCGTTACGACAAGCAGCTCAAAGAGATTGTGGGTTACGATCCTCAGGGAAAATCTACCGAAGAGAAAGTCGCTGTGATGCGTAAATATCGTGAAGATCAATATGAACAGCTTATTGATGCTGTATACAAGCGTCGGGGCTGGACGCGCAATGGTGTTCCTACGATTGAGCATCTTAAAGACCTGGGAATGGATTTGCCTGAATTAATTGAATTAGTAAAAGACAAACAGCAGGATAAATTCTAAGCATGGTGCTATGCACTATGGGGTTTATGACGGGAACATGCTGTTATAGAGAGCATGGTGCTACGCACCATGGGGATGGGGCTGCCAACGGTGAATAAAACTATTGGTATGGGCAGAAAAATTTTTTTAAAGAATTTTAGGGCGGGTTCGCCATCAATTTTTCTTATCTTTGACGCATGGAAAATTTCATTGTATCGGCGCGTAAATACAGGCCCCCTACATTTAATATGGTAGTGGGACAAAAGTCAATCACTGATACCTTGAAGAATGCCATTAGGCATAACACCCTGGCTCAGGCCTTTCTGTTTACCGGTCCACGTGGTGTTGGCAAAACCACCTGTGCCAGGATCCTGGCAAAAACGATCAACTGTCAGAACCCCACCGACAACCTTGATCCATGTAATGAGTGTCCTTCCTGCAAATCTTTCAGTGATTCTGCTTCTTTCAATATCTATGAGCTCGATGCAGCTTCTAACAACTCGGTAGAAGATATCCGCAGCCTGGTTGATCAGGTCAGGATACCTCCACAGTCGGGAAAATACAAAGTCTACATTATCGATGAGGTACACATGCTTTCCCAGGCAGCCTTTAATGCCTTTTTAAAAACCCTTGAAGAGCCACCGTCATATGCGAAGTTTATCCTGGCTACAACAGAGAAGCACAAGATCATACCTACTATCCTCTCACGCTGTCAGATTTATGATTTCAAGCGTATCATGGCTTCCGACATCGTAGCACATTTACGATGGGTCGGTGCACAAGAAAAAGTCACTGTTGATGAAGAGGCACTTCATGTTATAGCCCGTAAAGCCGACGGTGCCCTTCGCGACGCCCTCTCTATCTTCGACCAGATCGTTAGCTTTGCAGGGAAAGAGATTACCTATGAAGCGGTGATTAAAAACCTCAACGTATTAGATTACGAGTATTATTTTAACGTTCTCGACCTTATGAAAGAGAACAACATAGCAGGGTTGCTGCTTCTTTTCAATAACGTCATGACCCAAGGTTTCGACGGGCATCATTTTATCACCGGCCTTGCTGAGCACATACGTAGCATCCTGGTATGTAAAGACCCTGCAACAACTAAACTGCTGGAAACCAGTGATGCCGTAAAAGAACGCTACCAGAAGCAAGCTGGTGATTTCAGCATATATCAACTTATCCATTCCCTTGACATCACATCAAAAGCGGACCATACCTATCGTGCAGCCAGTAACAAAAGGCTTCACATAGAGATTATGCTTATGCAACTGGCGCAAGGGGTGAACGGCTCCAACACAGAAAAAAAAAAGCCTGAAGCAGTAACAGCCCCTGCAGCGGAACAACCAAAAACTGCCAAAACACCGGAAATCAATAAACAATCCATCAAATCTACTCCCACAGATCCCCCTCCCGTCACACCACCGGAATCTTCAGGAAAAGAGAAAGAAGGGGTCCCCCTGAAAACCTCTGATACAACAAAGAATACCCCCAGAATAGTAGTAAAGACAAGCGACATAGATGCATTGAGTTTAAAAAGCCTTGATTCTGAATACAAGAAAATCAATGGAAAACAAGAGGTCGCAGAACAAAGTTTCGATGAAATAACAGAAGAGGAGATTACACCACTCGATCAGGAACAAACAACAGTAGCCATCATCGAGTATGCCAATCATATCGCCAGTGAACACCCCTCATTCTCTACCTCTCTCGCTGCCAGTGAGCCATTAGTGCAAAAGAAAAACAGAATAAAACTACGATTTGAAAACACCATCGTCGCCGATCAAAAGCATCTTAACAACCTAATGGATTTTTTGAAAGAAAAATTCAATAATCAACATATCTGGTATGATATTGAGATTTCTCACTCAGAG
>JAVVFR010000034.1:0-9677 GCA_032250595.1 Bacteroidales bacterium
CTTGCTCTGAAAGTGGTCACTATCGGAGAAAATGGTATTACCGAAGATGATATTCTTACACACGATGCGGAATGCGAAGACTCAACACTCCATTATATGCTTGTTAGAATGTCCAGACCCCTCTTCCCCCTCGCTTTAGGAGTGATTAGAAATTTTCAGGGAACATGTTATGATCAATTACTGCAAAGTCAGGTAGAACAAGCAAAAGAGAATACCTCAATTAAAAACATGACACAACTACTAAACAGTGGAACTGTTATTGAAAACTAATATCCGGTTGTCTTTTGTTGAACAATAAAATTTCTTTTACCCGGTATCCCAATTGCGGATACCGGTTCTTTTTGTATCTTTAATGACCAATGTGTCAGTGATATGAGAAAATGGACATCATACTCCTTCCCTAACCTTCATGACCCGCATGCTGCCCTGCTTCACTATGGGAAAGCATACCAGGACTCAATGATACTCGCAACAAATAATTATGAACACGACAGGTATCACACATTCGAACTGATTGCTGCCTTTGGTACGAAAAAAAAGCATACAATTGATAATAACAAATTCCCCACCGACGCCTTTCTCCACCTCAGAAATTTTATTGATGAAAATAAAGATGACTATCTGTTTGGCCATTTCTCCTACGACCTGAAAAACTGCATCGAACAACACTCTTCCAACAACCCCGATCATATCAGAATGCCCGAACTCTGTTTCTTCCAACCGGAAATAATAATAATCGCCAACCCTTATCATATCTCATGTGGCACTCTGGATGATCATCCGTTTAATGCCGCACTCTTCCAATCATGCTGTAACACACCCATTAAAGAGCCATTACCGGATCATCATAACATTGTGAAAGCAAGGGTTTCGAAAAAAGAGTATCTTGATACTGTACATGCTATTAAAAATCATATTCAACAAGGCGATATCTATGAGATGAACTACTGTCAGGAATTCTTTATAGACAAAAAAGTAAAATTGCCTCCGGAAATTTTATGGTATAAGCTAAATCAAAAATCGCCTATGCCTTTTGCCGCTTTTTATAAGCTTAACGACACATATCTTTTATCTACAAGCCCTGAACGTTTTATTGCCCGAAGAGAGAATAAAATTATTTCTCAACCCATAAAAGGCACGATCAAGCGTGGTAAATCACCCGAAGAAGATGAATATCTAAGAATTTTTCTTCAAAACAACCCAAAAGAACGCAGCGAAAACATCATGATTGTTGATCTGGTAAGAAACGATCTCTCTAAAACAGCAAAAAAAGCTTCCGTAAATGTTGAGGCGCTTTTTGGGGTGTATCCTTTCCCTAATGTTTTTCAAATGATATCTACCGTTACGTCTGAAGTGACGACAGATACATCCTCGGCAGACATCATACGGCACGCATTTCCCATGGGTTCTATGACGGGAGCACCAAAAGTGAAGGCAATGCAATTGATAGAACAGTATGAATCGGTTAAACGAGGACTCTTCTCCGGATCTGTAGGCTATTTTGCCCCTGGAGGAAACTTCGATTTTAATGTGATTATACGTAGTATCCTTATGAATACTGCAAATGAATATCTTTCGTTTATAACAGGTGGCGCAATAACCAATGCATCTGTTGCCATTGATGAATATGAGGAGAGTATGCTGAAGGCAAAAGCAATGATTGACATGCTTGAAAGCCGGACTTAAAAGAGAAAAAAATATGAACAAAACAACCCACACGCTACTATCAAGGTTTCAACAATACATTGCTCAAAATAGTCTTTTCAGCAAAGATGATACTATTTTGCTGGCGGTAAGCGGTGGTGTCGATTCTGTTGTGCTGACCCACCTGATGAAAATATCAGGGTACCAATTCTCAATAGCTCACTGCAACTTTAATCTTAGAGGAGAAGAGTCGGACAGAGATGAAGCTTTCACACGAACCCTCGCAAAACAATATAATGCAGAGATATTTGTAACACACTTCAACACTTATGAAGTTGCTTATAAACGAGGTATCTCCGTGGAAATGGCTGCCAGGGAGCTTAGATACCGGTGGTTTGATGAATTGATAAAAGATTTTAACTTATCTGTTATTGTTACCGGACATCATCTTGATGACCAGATAGAGACCTTTTTCATCAACCTCTTGAGAGGCTCAGGTATTTCGGGATTGCGTGGTATGCTGCCGCGAGCAGGGGTTATCGTCAGGCCATTGCTTTTTGCTTTTCGCGATGAAATTATTGCCTTTGCTGCTAAAGAATCACTCCCTTTTGTGAATGACAGCTCCAACGATAACATTGAATATCGAAGAAATAAAATAAGACATCAGATTCTGCCCCTCCTCGAAGAGATCAACCCGGGCTTTAAAGAGGTAATGGCTCGTAATATGCATCACCTGAGAGATACTGAAGTGATATACCAAGAGCGTATCACAAATAATTTAAAAGATATTATAAAACAGAAAGACAATCAATGGCGAATCGACATTGAAAAACTAAGTAAGCTTTATCCGGTGCGTAGCTATCTATTTGAATTGCTTCATCCTTTTGGTTTTAACATGTCGGGCATTGAAGATATTGAACGTCAGTTGACCGGTGTGCCGGGAAAAATATTCCTCTCTCCTACACACCGTCTTATTAAAGACCGTAGCGAATTGATAATTACGCTATTGCCTCACAAACAAACTGAAACGGAATGGCAATATTATATTCATGAAGAAGAACGGAATATTCATGAACCCCTCCCACTGCACATTGAATATACTGAGATTAATAAAGGTTTCACTGTGCCAACCGATAATACCATTGCTTGTCTTAATGCAAACAAACTGTCATTTCCTCTTATGATACGCCGTTGGCAAGAAGGAGATTACTTTTTCCCGTTAGGGATGAAAAAAAAGAAAAAACTGAGTGACCTCTTTACCGATGTTAAGCTGTCAATTGTTGATAAAGAGAATATCTGGCTGCTGGTCAATGGCAATGGTGACATTCTATGGGTCATCGGAATACGTATCAATGAAAAATATAAGATAACAATCAAAACTACCAACGCTTGCAAAATAGTGTTGAAAAAACATTAACTATAATCAAAAATGCGCAGTAATGGCAATTATAAAACCCATAAAAGGAAAGACTCCCAGTATCAGTGAAGGTTGTTTTATTGCAGAAACAGCTGTTATCATAGGAGATGTAAAGCTAGGCAAATACTGCAGTATATGGTATGGCGCAGTAATTCGTGGTGATGTACATTATATTAGAATCGGTGACAATGTGAATATCCAGGACAATGCGGTTGTTCATGGCACCTATCAAAAGGCCCCAACAAATATCGGCAACAATGTATCAATTGCTCATGGTGCAATAATCCATGGGTGTACTATCGAAGACAATGTACTGATAGGGATGGGTGCTATCATTATGGATGGCGCCATAATACAACAGAACAGCATTGTAGCAGCAGGTGCAGTAGTCACAAAAAACACGATGGTTACATCAGGAAGTGTTTATGCCGGTAATCCTGCTAAAAAACTGAAAGAGATCGATCAGCCTCTGCTTGAAGGAGAGATCAACCGTATTGCAAAGAGTTACCTATTATATGCATCATGGTATGAATAATCCAATTCGGATACTACCAGGCTGTAATGCAAACGTTATTTAGCAAGCGCTTCATTATACATTGTTTCAACTGCGTCCCAGTTAATAATTTCCCATAAAGAGTTGAGGTATTCGCCTCGCCGGTTCTGATATTTCAAATAATAAGCATGTTCCCAAATATCAATCCCTAATACCGGGGTTCCTTTAACCGGAGCATCATCCATCAATGGATTATCCTGGTTTTTGGTTGAAACAATAGCAAGTTTTTTGTCCGGTGTTACAATCAACCATGTCCATCCTGATCCAAAAAGTGATGAAGCTTCTTTAATAAACTGTTTTTTTAACTCTTCCATGCTGTTAAAGTTTTCATCAATAGATTTTAACAGGTTTTCTGATAGGTTAATATTGGGTTCAGGAGAAAGAATACTCCAGAATAGTGTATGATTATAGTGCCCTCCGGCATTGTTCCTGACACCATCTTCATATTGAGATATATTTTCAAGAAGATCAAGGATATTGCCATTATGTTCAATTCCTGCCATCTGTAAAGCATTATTCAGCTTATCAACATATCCTTTGTGATGCTTCGTATAATGAATCTCCATTGTTTGAGCATCAATATATGGCTCCAATTCATCATAAGCATAAGGCAACGGCTCCTGCACAAACTGTCCAATGGCGATATTTGTAATAAAAAAAGCCATGATGAGTGTTAATAGTCTTGATTTCATAATTTTGCTTTTTATAATTAATACCATTTAAACATTCAATTTCTATAATTGTTCATCCAGTCAAAAATAAGACAGGACAACTGTTTTAACATAAAATAATACAATAATATGAATCCGGCAGATAATAATAATGCCATGGAATCAAACAGAATTTATCGCAACAAGGTCACAGATCCAAAAAGCTCATACTCATCAGAATATGTTTCTTTAATGATCATACGATAAATATAAACAGCGTTTGGAGCAGGTTTCCCATCACCATCGTCACCGTTCCATCTTAGCCCGGGGTCGTTAGAATAAAAAATCATCCGTCCGGTTCGGTCAAAAATATAGACTTCAAATTTTTCAAGGCTTGTAAAAACCCCTTCGGGGCCAAAATCATCGTTAATATTATCTCCGTCAGGAGAGAAAGCAGAAGGCACAAAAAACCTGTTACACCGTTTTACACCGAGATTAAAAGTATAAGCATCTGAACAGTTGACACCATTAAGGCTGTTTGTGGCGGTCACTGTATAGGCTGTACTAACAGGTGGGGAAACTACTATTGATGCCGATGTTTGCCCATTGTCCCACAAATATGTTTCACCACCGGAAGCCTCAAGTGTTATTGTAGCACCGCGACAAATAGTATCTGCCTCAGCAGTAATGATGGGTTGAGGCATCGGTATTACCTCTATTCGCATTGAGGTATCGTTCTCGCAGTTATTGTTATCAGTAACTGTCACACTATAGGTGGTTGCAACAGAAGGACTCACCGTAATTACCGAAGTAATTGCACCGGTATTCCATATATAATCAGCACCACCGCTTACGGAAACATCCATAGAGTCACCATGACAAATTGTTGCATCATTGGTAATAATGGGCACAGGAAGAGGATTAACTTCCACCCATGCATCGGCAGTATCTTTACAGCCTAATGTATCGGTAACAATAACCGTATATTGTGTTGAAACAGGTGGTGATATGTTGAATGAAGGAGTAAGGGTGCCGGTATCCCATTCATAGCTTATTGCACCGACTGCGGAGGCAGAAACAGTAGCATCATCTCCTTTACATATGGTATCTCCTGTAGTGGCAATTACCGGTTTACTTACTGTTACCAGAACAGAATCGGTATGTGACTGGTTGCAAATATCTGTAATTTGAACAGTATACAATGAAGTAACAGAAGGATAAACAGTAATCGTTTGAAGCGAATCACCCGTATTCCACTGATAACTATAAGGAGGGAGTCCATTTGTATCGCCGGTTGTTAAAGTTGCAAAAGTAGCACAAATAACAGTGTCATTACTGGTTTGATAAGGATCAAGGGGAGTATAGTCTTTTATAGGAACATAGATTGTGTCAGTAGTACAAAAAGAGGTATTGACAATCAACCTGACTTTTTCAAGGGGTTCAGGAATACTGTCAAGGATAGGGCTTATCACCAGGTTTACAGAGTCTTGTCCGGCAGGAATGGTAACATTATTAGGAATCTGTACATAGTCAATCCCATTCTGTGCCGATCCACCGATACTATAAAAAATATCTCTTGGTGCAGTTGCAGGATCAGGGATTCTAAAAGTAACGATAGCATCATTACATCCTTCGATGGCCACAGAGTCAATACCGGGTTTAGAGGTAGAAGTGAACAACTGTACATTATCACTAACAAAACTGTTCTCTTTAAGAAACACTCCTGAATCGTATGCCTGATCATTTACATCTGCAACAGCAAGCTTCAGGTGATAAGGGACACAGGGGATTACCGGCAGATATGCTGTCAATACGGTAGTCATCCCGTCATATTCAACGGAAGTGCCTCCTACATTATGAACATAGTAAGCACAATTGACACACGGACCGGTATTATTTGGTCCGTTATTCACATTATCAATAGATACCGGCAAAGTAGTTCCCGGAATAATAGCAATATTCTGATTTACATAAGGGAGCCAGGTAGAAGGATTATAACCGCCACTTACAAAAAAACCAAAAACATCATTAAAAGAGTTTAGCCATTCAGGATACTCTTCTGAACCAAAAACATATTGAAACTTGATTGTATCAGACAAGGGCACGAAGTCGAATTCCAGAATTGCAGCATCATAAGTCATCTGTCCTGCAGGCAGGATACTGTTAAGCAAGGCATCACCGGGTGTATTGTGTGCTGTAGTCGTGCTAGCAAGGGAATTTGGCCCAATGGCATCCGTCACGTTCCCGGAAGAGAGAATTAGCCCTGAAGAGAAACCCAGATTGGTGGGCATACCTCCTGTTGTAAACGAGCCTATCGCAGTAGGAGCACCGGTATAAGTAACATTGGTTACAGTAACACCGGAACCAACGAGAATATTCTGAACCAATTGCACAGGAACACCTCCCGCAGTAATCTGCAATTGAGCAAATAAATGCATGGGAATAGAAAATAACAGAAAAAAAATCAGTGGTTTAAAAACTCTTTTTAACATCTTAATCTTCCATTTATTGATCCAACAACATTATTGGATCTGTAATTATTACGTTATCACAAAAAGGAAATAACAACACACCGCATCATTGGAGATCAGAATCTGTTTATACCTGGCAATAAATTACGGTGTCTTTAATAATAAGACACCAAAAACTTATATAAGGTTGTTTCGGATATCTAAACAAAAATAACTAATTTTATGCTCATTTTAAAGAATACTAACACAAAAATATATAATATGGAACAAATTAAGCAGTACATTGAAGAACATCGTGATCGATTTTTGGAAGAACTTTTCGGGCTGTTGCGCATTCCGTCTATTAGTTCAGAGAGTGCGCATAAGGATGATATGATTAAGGCAGCAGAATATTGGAAAAAAACGATTCTTGCTGCAGGAGCAGACAAAGTAGAGGTGATGCCATCAGAAGGGAATCCTGTAGTATATGGAGAGAAAATTATTGATCCGTCAAAGCCGACCGTATTGGTATACGGGCATTACGATGTGATGCCGGTAGATCCGGTTGAGTTATGGAAAACAGCACCTTTTGAACCGGTAATAAAGGAAGGGAAGATATGGGGAAGAGGTGCTGATGATGATAAAGGGCAAGCTTTTATGCATGCCAAAGCTTTTGAGTTTATGGTCAAGAAAAACTTATTACCATGTAATGTCAAATTTATGATTGAAGGAGAAGAAGAGATTGGATCTCCAAGTTTAGGAAAATTCTGTGAACAACACAAAGCCATGCTTGAAGCAGACATCATTCTCGTTTCCGACACTTCAATGCTGGGGCCCGACAAACCAAGTATAACAACCGGCTTACGCGGGCTTAGCTATATGGAGGTTGAGGTAACAGGGCCCAATAAAGACTTGCACTCAGGACTCTTTGGAGGTGCTGTGGCTAATCCTGCCAATATCTTAGCAAAGATGATCGCTTCATTACAGGATGAAAACAACCGAATCACTATCCCCGGATTTTATGACGACGTGATAGTCGTGTCCGAAGAAGAACGTGCAGAAATGGCGAAAGCACCCTTTGATAAAGAAGCTTACAAGAAAGCGCTTGACGTTGAAGAACTGCATGGAGAAGCATCCTACACTACCATGGAGCGCACAGGTATCAGGCCATCATTAGATGTAAATGGTATCTGGAGCGGTTATACCGGAGAAGGGGCAAAAACAGTGTTGCCCTCAAAAGCAACAGCGAAAATATCTATGCGACTGGTGCCAAACCAGGACAATGTGAAAATAAGCAAGCTGTTTGAAGAGCATTTTATTGCTATTGCACCTAAATGTGTGAAAGTGAAAGTGAAAGCATTGCATGGCGGTCAGGCATATGCCAGCCCAATTGATACCAAAGGCTATTTGGCTGCTGCTAAAGCTATGGAAGCTTCGTTTGGAAAGAAACCTATTCCGGTTAGAAGTGGTGGCAGTATCCCGATTATTGCTACATTTGAAAAAATCCTCGGAATTAAATCAATATTAATTGGATTCGGCCTCGAATCAGATGCTATTCACTCTCCTAACGAAAATTATCCATTGGATCAATTCTTTAAAGGAATTGAAACTATTCCATACTTCTATAAATATTTTACTGAATTGCAAGATCAGTAATTGAATAATGGATAAATAAAAAATTAAGGGTTACGGAGCAATCCGTAACCCTTTTCTCTTGCTATTTTTGTGCAGCTTTAAAAGCTGCGATCCCTTTATCTAAAAACTTTAAATAATTTTTCACATCCGGATCATAGCTAACAGGCCCCGACAGAATATTTTTCTCATGATCAATAACAAAATAATATGGGCTTCCAACTGCATTAAAATACTTATCTGCAATATATTTGTTCTTATTTCCCAAGGTTGTTAATGCTTTGCCTGCATCATCCTGAATAATGTCTTCATCATTTAGCTTTGACCTGTCATCCAGATATATTGCCACCATAACAAATTCATCATTGAATTTTTTCAATACAGCAGGGTCAGCCCATACTGTTTTCTCCATCTTTTTACAATTCTTGCACTTATGACCGGTAATATCAACAAAAACAGGCTTCCCTTGTTCTTTCGCACATGCAATAGCCTCCTCCAGATCAAAATATCCGGCCAATCCATGAGGGAAATGCAAGAAATCACTATACTTTGGCTGTGAACAAAGCTGTTGCTTTTCCAATACAAGTTTCCCTTCATTATATATAGTAGTAGTTTCTGCTTTTTTTGGCGGTAAAAAGGTATCCAGTCCTTTCAAATCTGAACCAAAGAGCCCGGGTAACAGATATAGTGCAAATGAAAATACCAATATGACCAGAAACAACCTGAAAACTCCAATAAATTTAACTTCCGAATCATGACTAAACTTGATTTTGCCCAGCAGATATAACCCAAGAAGTATTGCCAATACAATCCAGATTGCAATAAATACTTCTCTGGGTAAAATATTAAGATGATAAGCCTGATCGATATTCACCAAAAAGATTAGACCAAAAGCCAATACAATAAATCCAAACACTACTTTTATCGCATTCATCCAGCCGCCCGACTGCGGTAGTTTTTTCATCACGGCAGGGAACCATGCTAAAACCACAAAAGGCACTGAAAAACCTATCGAAAATCCTAACATCCCAACCAATGGTTTAAGGAATGCTCCTTGTGAAGCCTGAACGATAATATAGAGCAATACCGGCCCAACACAAGAAAAGGAGACCAATACCATCGTTAATGCCATAAAGAAAATCCCGATTATCCCACCTCTGTTTGCCTGACTGTCTGCTTTGTTGATCCAACTATTGGGCATTAAAAGCTCAAAAGCACCAAAAAGTGATGAGGCCAAAACAATGAATATCGAAAAGAAAATAAGATTTGTAATCCAATGAGAAATAATATTATCAATACCTTCCGGCCCAAAAGCGATGGCTAACACCATT
>JAVVFR010000431.1:0-1693 GCA_032250595.1 Bacteroidales bacterium
GGGTGAAAATGTTATGAAAGGTTACTGGAAAAATGAGGAGGCTACCAACGAGGCAATAAAAGACGGATGGCTCTATACAAGTGATATGGGAAGTCTTGACCGGGATGGTTTTCTTTTTGTTTTAGGCCGGTTTAAAAGCCTGCTGATCGGAAGTGACGGAGAAAAGTTCAGCCCGGAAGGAATTGAAGAGTCAGTGGTGGAGAAATCAGGGTTTATTGATGAGATTGTTCTTATTAACAACCAGCATCCTTATACCTCAGCAATGATAGTAATCAATAAAGCAACTGCAAAAGCATATCTAAAAAGCAACAACCTGAAACCCGGTTCTGAAGGGGCTAAAGTATTAATAAATAAGCTAAAAGACGAAATAGACCATTTCAGAGAGGGTGGTGCTCATAGTGGTATGTTTCCATCTAGATGGTTGCCGGCTACTTTTTCAATTCTTGACAAGCCATTTACTCAAGATAACAGGATGATGAACGCTTCACTCAAAATGGTGAGAAATGTCATCCTTTCCCATTATAGTGACCGTTTGGATTATATGTACACTACTGAAGGGAAAGAGGTTCACAATGAAAAAAACTATGAAGCCCTTTTGAAATATCTTAATGAATAGAGGCTTTTTTACTTCATCAACAATCTTTTGCATTAGTAAGGAATGCACACTACCTTTACCTGACAAAACTATTTTTATGATGCCGACGAAAAAACTCTTCCTGCTCGATGCTATGGCATTGATTTACAGGGCATATTTTGCGCTTAACAGAAACCCCCGGATCAGTTCAAAAGGGGTAAACACCTCTGCCATCCTTGGATTTACGAATACGCTATACGATATTTTATCCCACGAATCTCCTTCGCATATCGGTGTAGCTTTCGACTCCTTTGCTCCTACCGTAAGGCATGAAGCATATGCCGACTACAAAGCCACCCGTGAATCGATACCCGAAGATATTGCCACCTCTTTGCCGTGGATACGTCAGATCATTGATGCGTTTAACATTCCGATACTTGAGATGATAGGTTTTGAAGCTGATGATATTATTGGCACCCTGGCTAAAAAAGCTGAAAAAGACGGGTTTCAAGTCTTTATGATGACGCCTGATAAGGACTTCGGACAGCTGGTCTCTGAAAATATTAAAATATATAAACCGGCACGCAGCGGTAATGATGCAGAAATTTTGGGTGTGGAAGAGATATGCAAAAAATATAGCATACAACGTCCTGAGCAATTGATTGATATCCTTGGTCTTTGGGGTGATGCTTCAGACAATATTCCCGGTATTCCCGGTATTGGTGAAAAAACAGCAGCTAAACTTATCAGCAAATATGGATCGGTGGAAGCATTGATAGAAAACAGCAGTGAGCTCACAGGAAAGCAAAAGGAGAATATTGAAAAATTTAAAGATCAGGGTATCATGTCAAAGGAGTTGGCTACCATCTTGCTCGATGTCCCTGTGCCGTGGGATGAAGAAGACTTGACATATACCGGGCCCGACATACAGAGGCTGAAAGAGCTCTTTGATGAGCTTGAGTTTCGAACACTCGCAAAACGTCTGTTTTCAAATATGCAGGAGGCAAGGCCATCAAAAAGTGATTCAAAAGAGATACAAGGATCTCTCTTTGATGAAAAAGGAGAAGTGATGCTTGATAATAAAGAAACATTCAACCCCGAAAATGTAAAATATATTGC
>JAVVFR010000035.1:0-9627 GCA_032250595.1 Bacteroidales bacterium
ATAAAAATAATAAAACCTAAGTAAATTATCAAAGAAAAAACTAATAAATAAATCTAAATTATTTCTGTATGAACTATAAATTCTCACAACCAATTGATTAGACGAACACCCGTCTCCACAAAAGCTTAAATAAAATTATTAACAAATTGTTAATATTATTAATTTTCATAAAGTTGCCTCTTGACAAGAAAATAATATACTTTTGCATTTTTGTAAGGACAGCAAAAAAAATAATAACGCATTGCTCAATATGCACAAAGAACTATCAAAGCAAATATTATCATCCAAACGTCCGGCATATATTGAGGGTTGGTTATCCATCATAATCAATACACTTCTTTTTGGCATAAAGCTTTGGGCGGGGATAGTGAGTAAATCGGTGGCATTGGTAGCAGATGCATGGCATACTTTATCAGACTCCATAAGTTCGATAATTGTATTAGTAGGAGTAAAATGGTCAGAGAAACCAGCTGACGAGGAGCATCCTTTCGGTCATGGCCGGGCAGAACTCATCGCAGGCATCATCATAGGAGTGCTACTTGGCGTCATAGCATTTAATTTCTTATTCAATGCAATACACAATCTTATAGATAAGAACAAAGTTACATTTGGCACATTTGCAATAGTAGTTACGATAATCAGCATAATATTAAAAGAGGCGATAGCACAATATGCTTTCTGGGGGGCAAAAAAGATAAATTCAGTAATGTTAAAAGCAGATGCCTGGCATCACCGGTCTGATGCAATCTCGTCAGTGATCATATTAATTGGTATATTTTTACATAGCTATTTTTGGTGGATTGATGGCGTAATGGGCATCCTTGTTTCTATATTCATTGGATATACAGCTTTTTCAATATCAAAAGAGAGCATGAGCAGTTTATTGGGGAAGCGTGTTTCACCGGAAATTATTCGAAAGGTAAAAGAATTAGCCCGTGAAGAGTGCAAAAAAGACCTTAGGCTACATCATTTTCATGGTCACCAATACGGGGATCATATCGAAATATCATTTCATATCATATTACCTGATACCATATTATTAAAAGAAGCACATAGTATTGTTAAGCGCATAAAAACCCGGATCCTTCATGATATGAATATTCAGTCCACCATACAGATTGAACCGGAAAAGGGAGCACACAGTTTAATGCACGATCAGTAACTTATGATTCTCACGGAAAGACTTGCCTTTAACTTCAATAAGATATATGCCTTGCGCCATCTCACCGGTAGCGATACGCAACACCTCCCCTTCCGTATAGGCAGCCTTGGTCATTTGAAAAATTAGCTTCCCGTCGAAAGAGAAGATATTTACCACTACCGGTTCATGTGTCCCGGGTAGTTTTAGAAAAGCGATATCATCACATGGGTTCGGAAACAGAGAGCTTCTTTTAGGGCTCATGCTCTTATCAACGATGGCACCGGTAGTGGAAATAAAGAATTCATGCGGGTCTTTAGCACCCATATATGGGTGGTTTTCACTTCTTCCTGACCTGTCGGTTGCATGGATATAGTATGAAATGGCTGATGCTCCGGAAGAGTCGGGTATCACTCCTGTGTATTGATGTAAAGTATCGTGCGATAAAAGCACAGAAGACCATCCCCCGCTGTTGTACCTGTAATAGATACGCAAGGAGTCTGCAATCAATGCACTATCGGAATAAGGAATAATGGTGACATCCAAAGGGTAAGTTGTTTGTTGTATCAGTGTATCAAAATAGGGAATATGATGGATATATAACATCCCTGCATCAGGAACTTCATGTGTACGACAATGCAAAGCATCAGTATCGTACCATGAGATTGATCCGGTAGGATATATTCCAATAATATCATAACCCGGCATTGCACGCTGATATACTGCTAATGCTGAATCATTCCAGGGATAGCCAAATGAAGATACCACAGGAACAAATACTTTGTTATTGAGAATAAAGGAGTTGGTATAAGGCTGCCCGTTGGGAGAAAATGACCGAAACACTTTATATGGATAGCCATAAGAGCAATTTTGATTTTTAAAAAAATCGGCAACGACCTCATAATCCTGAAACCTTGGATCAGATGAAGGGACCTCCCCGATCAACACTTTATCAACAGCAAGAAATTTACCCCAGCAATCGACATGTTCAATATAATCTCCAAGAGGATCATCAAGCAGGTGATAAGTATGAATACCCAGATAGTCATTAACATATTGGTTTATCTGTGATAAGGATAAAGAGGCATTCTCCGAAGCTACCAGATCAGTAGAGGCGGCAATACCAAGGCCATCGGCCATATAGTTCCCTCCGGTATGCTCCAGGTTCATACCATATAAATCCATATTAAGATAATTAGCCATAACAACAGGGATATTATCATCATTGGGCCGGGGGCGGTTATAGGGAAAGTCAACGATAGCAACATGGTTTGTGCTGTCGGCAATGAACCATGGACTATAATCTCTTGACCAATATGAATCAATGGATGCCTGTACAAATAAACAGTTCTGCATATTCACACCATTTGACGCATAGTAGGATGACACTTGGTTTTGCGTTGTCTGATTTGGCACAATCGTATAAACAATTGCTCCCTGCGACATCTCTGCAATAAGGTTGACAGGAAGTCCAAACTGGTTTTTATAACTGATAATAACGCCCTGATTAGGTTCAAATTCAGCAATACTTCTTACCTGCCCGCCGGGCGGGGGTGTCGCTGTGAAAAAACGGCCATTTTCATGCATGTGCAGCATCTCATCCGTACTAACCATGTGGGTCTTGCTTTGAAATAATTGATTCGCTTCCTGTGCAAAGCATAAAAAAGGTATGACCATACATAAAGACAACAGAAACCGTCGCATAATTTATAAGTATTTATTAATACTATTAATAATAAATTTTCAAAGAATCTCCGGTAAAATAATAATCCGGCACAAGATAGCATTTTTGCCGATACAAATTTTTACAAAACATCTTTTTACAGGTTTTTTTACAATATTTTTATGCATATAACCAGTATTAAAAGTAAAATATTGTCAACAGATTATACATAACCTGTTAAATTTGCATCCGTTAATGTTAAAAACACTATCATACCATGAAAAGGCTAATACTATTAATTGTTTTACTGCTCCCGGTATTATTCTCCTGCAATATACGAATCACGCCGGCAGCATATAATGACACTATTGTATCACTTCAAATTGAGATACAAGCACAGCTTACTACGTTGGAGCATGCTCTCGACGCAAAAGATAAAGACCGGGTAAACGGTGCTATTGAACAAACCACAGCGGTCATCGATTCTGCCATTGCCAGGCTCGATGAATTAGGCCCATATAAAGGAGATGATACCATGCGACAAGTTGCTTACAAATTATTCAATCTATACCGCCATTATGTGGTCGAATATTTCCGGGAAATTGCGACACTGAAAATGAAGGATCCTTCCAATATCACCGATGAAGAGATTTCAGCAGTCAAGGCACTGGATACAAAATTACACACCGAGCAAACGAAATTAGACTATGCCTTCGAGCAGGCCCAACATGATTTTGCGTTGAAGCACAACTTAATTATAGAAGAGGCACATTAAATAGATTTTATCAATTAAAACAGATTTACTATTTTAGCATCAAAATCATAAAAAGAAAATAACTATGCAACTATTACTTATTAGCAATTCCACAAATTACGGAGAGGCCTATTTAGGATGGCCCCGGCCTCACCTTGGCAATTTCCTTCAAAAAAACAGCATAAAACGTGTACTTTTTGTCCCTTATGCCGGTGTAGGTCTTCATGCCGAAGGGCTTAAAAAGTCATTTGATGTATATGAAGAGAAGGTTGCTTCGGTTTTTCATGAACTGGGATGTGAAATATACTCTATTCATAATGAGTCAGACCCTGTAGAGGAAGTAGAAAAGGCAGAAGCCGTTGCTGTTGGTGGCGGAAACACCTTTCATTTGGTGTATATGATGCACAAAACCGGTATTATGGAGGCAATCAGAAAGAGAGCCCTGGCCGGGATGCCTTATATGGGCTGGAGTGCCGGTTCAAATGTAGCCTGTCCCACACTATGTACAACCAACGACATGCCCATTACAGAACCTGAAAGTTTTAAATGTCTTAACCTTATTCCTTTTCAGATAAACCCCCACTATCTCGATGCCAACCCGGAAGGCCATGGTGGAGAGACACGGGAACAACGTATTGATGAGTATGCCAAAGTCAACCGCGAAATGTATGTAGCAGGGCTAAGGGAAGGATGTCTGTTTAAGGTAGAAGGTGACAAATTGATACTCGAAGGAGAACGACCATTGAGGGTGTTTAAATATGGAAATGAACCAAAAGAGTACCAAAAAAGTGATGACATCAGCTTCCTGATGGAAGATTAGTTGCTATTTCTATCAATCGTTGCTATTATACCCTTGAGGGCAAACACCATTTTACTGATTGCCTTTCCGGGTTATAGCTTTATTGCTTTATCATCTTTAGATACAGATAGTTTGTTAGTTGCTGAATTATAATGATAGTAATCGATATACTCCGGATTATGCGATGGTAAACGAGCCATAATATACTCATTCATCCAGTAATCAAAAATATTTTCCATATGGATACGCCCGCATACCGTAGCCAGATTGGCCACATAACCCGGCGTTATATTATATTTTGTATAACTGTATTTTATCTTACTATTATCCCGTATATCTTCATAAAAAAAGCCATCTACCCTGTCAACAATTTGATTGGTATTGTAAAAAACATCCGGCTCCTTTGATGAATCATTCATAGAGGAGAATTCAACCCAGCTGTTGAGATTAACAGTGGTAAGATAAAATTGTTGATAGTATATCAAATCCCCAAACGTTTCACTATCAGTAATAGAAAAAGTATCTTCTTCTATCTCCAACTGTGTTATACTTAAGATAAATCCCGGTTTTTTAACGGCGATAAAATCACTCAGCTGATCTCCTTCATAGACTTTATATCCCATCTTTTTCAGCGAAATACGAAAGGAGTTATTGTAATTCTCAATCACCAACGAATCATTCACTGCTTTTAGCAATTTAGCGCTGTCGATAGCTGCAATATAATTTTCGGTTTCTGTTAATGCCGGGTTTTCCTGATATGTTGCATTTATTTTAAAAAGATAGTCGGCTCCCATAAAATATACAGGTATTGAATCTTTTTTAACTGCATCCACATAACTAAAAGCGTACTGTCGTTCCAGTGAACAAGCATTGAAAAACAGAACAGATACAACAACAGCGAGAAAAGATATCCGGGATTTTAATGAAGTGTGCATAAAGAAGGTTAAATTTTAAAGGTGATTATTCATTCAAAAAAAGTGCCAACAAATACAAAACGCACTTATCCTGCTAAAATTTCTCTGCCAATTTTTTCTCCATATTGAAATGCTTGCTGTAATTCATTGCTATCCGGGGTAAACTTAACGAACAACCCCGGGTCTGTCATGTTCATTTTCAGGTTCTTAAGCATCTCAGGAATAAGTTTAGCATTCTCTCCACTCCATCCATAAGAGCCAAAGGCACCTGCCACTTTACCCTTATCACGGATAGGGCTTAATAAAGCAAAGAGTTTATAAACAGGTAATAGAATATTTTGATTGATGGTAGGGCTTCCCACTATTATTCCGTTTGCCTTGGTGATCTCCATATCCATTTCACCTATGGGGGTAGTTTCAATATCCTGGATAAAAACTTCAATATCACCGGCGCTCTTAACGCCTTCAGCAATTTTTTCAGCCAACATCCCTGTTTTATGATAAGCAGACACATAAGGAATATAGACCCGGTTTTTAGCAGGATGTTGCAGATATTCTTCTGCATAACGCTTCGAAAGGGCGACATATTTTTTCCAGTTGGTGCGCAGTATCGGCCCATGGCCTGCAGCAATTACTTTGATATCATATCCTTCAATTTTCTCAATTGCCTTGAGCATAAACTTACTGAAAGGTTTAAGGATCACATCAAAGTAATAGGTAAAAGCGTCGTCATAATCTCCCACTTTATCATCATACATAGCTTCATGACAAAAGTGAGCTCCAAAAGAGTCGCAGGTAAATAACACCTGTTCTTCTTCAAGCCATGTGTATATAGAATCGGGCCAGTGCAAGTTAGGGGCACCGATAAAACGAAGTGTCATATCTCCCAAATCAAGGGTGTCGCCATCTTTTACAATAATATGAGGAAAATCACCATCCATAAGGTCTTTTAGGTATCGGATCGCATTCCCTGAACCAACCACTGTTGCCCGTGGAGCGAGGTTTAATAAGTTTCGTACATTTCCGGAATGGTCCGGTTCGGTATGATTTAAAATGATATAATCGATCTCTTCCGGTGCTGTTACCTTTTCAATTTTGTTACGATACACATCCCAGAACTTCTCTTTGGTAGTTTCTATAATGGTTTTTTTTTGAGCATTAATAAACCATGAGTTATATGTTGTACCATACTTTGTTTCCATTACGATATCAAAAGTAACAATATCACGGTCTAAAACACCTATCCATTTTACTTTGTCGGTTACATTTAAAACATCAATATCTTTCATAATTTTCAGTTTTTAGGTACAAAAGAGTTCAGCACTTTATATCTCCAACTCCATTTGCAGGGGTTTATCATCATCCATGCTTTTACTGTTGGTGTTGGTACTTTTATCAGTTTTCTCCTGCTCCGTCATATCGTCCTTATCATTAACAATTTCAGATTGTTCATGTTCACTTTCCGGTTCTTTTAATGACATCCATGATACTGTTATGATTTTATGTTTTGCAAGGCGTTTTCCTTTTGCACCAATACCTTTAACAGCAACAAACTCAGCGGCATGAAACACTTCATCATCCTTTTTCTTCTTTCCTTTCTCCACATTGTATATTACTGTCAGTTGGGGTTCATGATCAAAGGTATAGCTTATTATTTCATTTTTTTCTTCTCCGATAAATGACATTCGTTTTTCCACAGGTTCAAAACAGAAGCGTTTAAGATAGGGGAAGCCGGTCTCTCCGTCATAATAAATCACATTACATACACTATTTCCATCAAATTTCCGTAGATGCATCAGGTCGTTATCAAAGTGGGTAGTCACCTCATACCCATGGAGCCTGTATTCCCCGTTTTTATAGAGTGCAAGTATTTTATCATCTTTATGAAATGAGCCTAAAAATTGTCCGCGCTCTTCATGGTTAAGGCGCTGCACAGTATCATCGAACCACACTTTAATAGCATCAAGGGTAGAGATACCTTCTTCCTTTTTAACCACAGATTTGATCACATATTTTGTAAGGACATTTCCTTGCGCATTACGGTTTTTAATGGCCAAAGATTTAAAGTCGAACTCGAAATTCAGCTTACGCAGCCTTGGTTTAGGCCTCAGCAAGACTTTAATAACTTCCGCTTCGCCATTGGGATTAGAAGAGAAATAGAGAATCCGTGACCCGTCTTTTCCTTTAGTAACATCATAGGTTTTGTCTCTGGTCACACCCACTACAGCAAACCTCTTGATATATACCGGTCCTGTAAGCCCGTGGCGGTAAATCAGGTTATATATCGTCCGTTCGTCATTCTTACGGAACACATCAATATGTATCACATCCTTGCCGACAAATACCTTATCTGCCACTTTAGTGACGATAAAAGTACCATTTCTGCGAAACACAATAATGTCATCGATATCGGAGCAATCGCACACGTAAGTTGCTTTTTTAAGGCCGGTGCCGGCAAACCCTTCCTCTTTGTCGACATAAAGCTTTGCATTTGCCACAGCTACCATGGCTGCTTCTATGTTTTCAAAGCTGCGTATCTCTGTCTTTCTTTCTCTTCCTTCGCTATGTTTTTTTCTTATCTGCTTAAAATAGTTGATCGTATACCGAATGATATTTGCCAGATTATCTTTCGTCTGTTCAATATCGTCTTCGATAGATTTGATAATGTCATCGGCTTTAAAAACATCGTGTTTAGATATCCGTTTTATTTTTATCTCTGTCAGCCTGATGATATCTTCACGGGTAATCTCACGACGAAACAATTTCTTATATGGTTCAAGCCCATTATCAATAGCTTCAACGACTGCTTCCCATGTCTCACACTCTTCAATATCCCGGTATATACGTTTTTCGATAAAAATTTTCTCCAGAGAAGAGTAGTGCCATTGTTCTTCCAGCTCCATAAGTTGAATTTGCAACTCTTTCTGAAGCAAGTCACGGGTTTGGAAAGTATTGAGCTCTAAAATTTCAGTTACTCCTAAAAACAGGGGCGTATCTTTCTGTATAACACATGAATTGGGAGAGATCGACATTTCACAGTTGGTAAAAGCGAAGAGGGCATCAATGGTTTGATCCGGAGAGGTATTGATAGGGAGATGGATAAGGATTTCAGCATTTTCAGCAGTATTATCCTCAATCTTCTTCACCTTGATCTTTCCCCGGTCATTGGCGGCAATAATACTCTCTATGAGGGTAGTAGTTGTTGTGCCGAAGGGTATTTCAGTGATTGAGAGTGTTTTTTTATCAATGATATTCACTCTGGCCCTGACCCTAACCCTTCCTCCACGTAATCCATCATTATACTTAGACACATCAATCAGTCCACCGGTATTAAAATCCGGGAATATAGTAACTTTATTCCCTTTCAGTATATCAATTGACGCATCGATAAGTTCGATAAAATTGTGCGGCAGGATTTTTGAAGCCAGGCCCACGGCAATACCTTCAACACCTTGCGCGAGCAACAGCGGAAATTTCACCGGCAGGTTCACCGGCTCTTTGTTTCTCCCATCATAAGAGCGTTTCCAAAGAGTGGTTTTGGGATTAAAAGCCACATCCAGAGCTAGCTTCGACAGTCTGGCTTCAATATACCTGGGCGCTGCACTGCTATCACCGGTGAGCACATTACCCCAGTTGCCCTGTGTGTCGATGAGCAGATCTTTCTGC
Organism: Bacteroidales bacterium; assembly: GCA_032250595.1. Taxonomy (GTDB): domain Bacteria; phylum Bacteroidota; class Bacteroidia; order Bacteroidales; family SKPS01; genus SKPS01. Next base: position 8,935 of record JAVVFR010000035.1, read on the forward strand.
CCAAGCTGAACCAGCGCATCACCTATCGATGCATCGCCATGGGGATGATATTTCATGGTATGGCCAATAATATTGGCCACCTTATTATATCTTCCGTCATCCAACTCCTTCATGGCATGCAGTATCCTTCGCTGTACCGGCTTTAGCCCATCCTGTACATCAGGAACTGCACGCTCCAGAATCACATAAGAGGCGTAATCAAGAAACCAGTTCTCAAACATTCCACTGAGTTTTATCGCTTCATGGGTTGTCTTTGCCTTCTCTTCTGACTGTAAATCACTGTTTTGTTTATCTTCTTCCATCCAATATCTACTTTTGCTTAAAAATCACATTCCAAAAACGTATCAATAAAACCTCTATCAATAAAAAGATGAGTGCAAGCAACACAAACCAACGCCAAAGCTTCACCCCCTCTTTTTGTGATAAGAGTACTTCACCTGCATCCTTAACAGCAGTATTGAGCACAGCAGTATTTTTCCATCCATCAGCTCTTACCATACTGTCAATCTGTACGGCATCGTAATAATTCAATATCGACTCATAAGACCGGTAATTAAATGCTACGGCATCGATCTCCTTGTTTTCTGCCATGACCCTAAACCGCATGGCTTCCTTAACCTGATCACCAATAAAAAGTTCTGTGCCGTATGGAGTGTTTCTATGGGCAGGGATAAAACTGTAACCCCCATCAAC
>JAVVFR010000432.1:0-1684 GCA_032250595.1 Bacteroidales bacterium
GGGCAGTCCCATCTCGTGATCCATCCCGGCCGCACTGTTGTAGCCCGCGACAGCAAACATCCCCTGGTCGGCCGCTACCCTTGCAAGCAAGCCTAAGGTAACACCCATAAAGGCCATGACTGGATATTCAAACAAACCCGCTAAATACCATGCTCGTTTTGCAGTCTTGATGTCTTTAGCTGCATAAATGCGTTGATATAAAGTCATACCAACAAACCATATCGGAATGATGGTTACTGCCCATTTGACAAGATCCTGCCATGTGACATTGGTAAGGCTGAAAAACTCCGGTCCCAAGGCACTACTGATAGCTTCCCATCCGCCAAGTTTTATATATGACACCGGGATGCCTATAAAAATCAGGCTCAATAGCAGTATCGCCCATTGTACGGTATCAGTATATATTACTGCCTTTAATCCGCCAATAACAGTGTATACCACAGCGATGCCTCCCATGATTATCAGGGCTGTATTCAGGTTTAAATCGATAAATGTCGCTGAGGCCAGCTTTGCCCCTGCCAATAGCTGCGAGCTGGTGAAGCCGGTATACCCGATAGCAGAAATAATCCCTGCAATGAGCGCTGCTTGTGGGCCATACATCTTGCCAAAAAGTTGAGGAAAGGTTAATAGCTTTTCCTGTCGTCCTATTGTGGCCACCTTTGGAATCAAAAATACCGCACTTAACCAGGCTCCGATCAATCCGGTGAGTAACATCCATGATCCACTCATACCTAATAGAAAACCCAGGCCTCCCAGCCCAATGGAAAAACCCCCTCCTACGTCTGTAGCAACAACAGAAAGTCCGATATGAAAAGAATTCATGCCCCTCCCACCTACATAATAATCATCCGTGGTTTTGTTGCGGCGCATGAAATATACCCCAACGCCCAATACCGCTGCCATGTAAAGGAAAAAAATTGTTAAATCTGCAAAATGCATCCTCTTTCTATTTTGCTATACTGCTTTTTTCTCTACATATCGTGAGTTTAAGATACCCAATGCTCCCATATAATCGAGCTTGAATTCCAACAGATCACCTACTTTATACCCCTTTTTATTATCACCGATGTCAACAACAAACATATCTGAGCTGGCTCCGGCTATTTCTATCTTCTGATCTACAGGAGTGATATGGTTTTTATCTACATCAAGTAATCCAAGATCGATGAGTGCCCTGCAGGCGGTTTTGCTATAATCCGTCTCGTCAAATTCTACCTCATCACCTTCTACATTGGTGCCCATCTCTCCCACAGGAACAACAGGCTTTTCAGCCAACTCAATAATCTCTGCATAGAACCTGAAGACATCTTGTTTCATCTCTTTTATCGGTTGATTGTTATAGATGTCATTACCAAAGAAGAGTGTTTCTCCAACCCTGAAATGGTTGATGCCAAAAGGAAGCAGCCCGTTGAAAATCAAGGGTATGGTAACTGACGACCCTCCTGATACAAAAGGGATATTTTTGTTGAACTTTGCCTCAATAAGCTGTTCGTATAAGCTTAGCTGGATGAGCTTATCCTGGTTGGGAAGCACCCCGTATAAACAACTTAAGTTGGTACCTATACCAACCACTTCAATATTAGGTAATTCAAACACACGGGCGTAAAAGTCCATAAATCCTTCCCGCATAACACCTTCTCTGAGCTCTCCCATCTCTATCATGATAATTATCTTGTGCTTTTTC
>JAVVFR010000433.1:0-1683 GCA_032250595.1 Bacteroidales bacterium
ATATACCGGTGCCATCCGGCATCCATGTTATTCGTTGCGAAATATCCTGATAGTATGCAGCAGTTTGCATAGTGGCTTTTGTCCTCTTTTTCAGTAAAACAGTGCCTTTATAATCCAATTCACCACTCAATCCGTTTTCAGGGATTAATGCGCTGTTTCCACCGGGCTCCCAATAGATATCATTAAGTGTTGGCACTTTATGGTTTTTTATTCCTGATAATCTAAGAATATGTTGTTTATGTTTATCAATAAAAAATCCGGCTCCTATGGAAGGTAAAAAATGGCAGCCATAAGCTTCTGATATTTCATTCCTTGCCACAGCAAACATATAGAACCGCTCATGCAGTTTAATATTTCCTGTAGCATATAACGATAACACATGCCTCTCTTTCTCACCTTGATATTCACTGGAACGCACAAACTGATATTCATAATCAATCCCTAACCGGAAATCGAGAGCACCTTTTTGACCATCCAATGAAAGAGCAGTCTGAATATTTTGAGCATTGTGTTTGGCATCAATACGATACCTTTCATCAAGAAACCTCATACGGTTATTTTGATATCCTGCACGCCAGGCGAACCTGTTTTTGTTGGAATAATGATTCCCATTGACAAAAAGTTTCATCATCTTATCAGATTGTGACTGCCCATCATCCTGCGGCAGGTGCACCGGTCGCGGTATACCTTTATCCGTTTCCTGATGCCATAGCAATACTTCAATTGCTGATCTCTTGCCGGTCTGATAAACTGCTTGTTGCATCACTCCTCCTGTGGCATAATAGGCGTTGGCTCGTTTTTCACAGGATGGTGTTGCCAACAATCGGCTATAATATTCATAGTCATTTAATGCCTTATCCTGAAAAAGCGTTGTTTTTAGAAAGAATCGTTTAGCAGTGTTGAAAAGCAATATACGTGAAACCTCTTTACTAAAGCTCCCTCTTTCATAACTACCTGAATAATAAGGCAATTGAGATGTGTCGATACGTGACGATAATGCCAACAGTCCACCAAAGGCACCGGATCCATGTATCAAACTGCCTGCCCCTGTTTCAAGGTGAATAGCATTAAAGAGCCCGGCAGACAATAACGACAAGTCTGTCTGACCATTCATAGCCTGGTTTATCCTGAATCCATTCCATGTTATCTGAGTATGTTCAGCGGCTCCCCCGCGGATACCCACAGTCGACAACTGTCCGGTACCATAATCCCTCACCGCCGACGGAGTGACAGTTTGTAACAACTCCCCTAGCGTCTCCCCAACTGCGTAATGCATATGAAGACTATCAACTGTCGTAGTGTGATATCCGGAAATATCATACACATTACGTCCTGTTACTGTATGTGGTGCCAAGACCGTTGTGTCATGCTGGGCCGATAAAGAAAACCCGGTGAGCAACATGCAAAACAGTGATATGTATGGAGTTCTATTCAATAACCAATAGCTTTATTGTCTTCATAACAGTATGCTTATATAAAAACTGAACGAAATAGATACCTCGCTTTATGTCAGAGATATCATGCATGCCGGAGGTATACATATGCTTTAATGCTATACTCGATAGCGTATAGATCACCACCTCCCCTCCTTCAGGCATCTCAATCATGATACTCCCTTTCGCAGGATTGGGAAAAAAACCTAATGCTGCTGTGATGGCTACCGAAGAAGCTATTGATGTATTT
>JAVVFR010000434.1:0-1679 GCA_032250595.1 Bacteroidales bacterium
GCTGATTTTTTCGGGCTCTTTTTGTTTTTGTCTCAGAATTTGCTCAAATTCGTACCACTTTTTCTTATTCTGTTCTATAAATCTTGATTCCCGCATAAAATATGCTTGTTGAGGATGTAAATTTATAATATTATTTTTGAATGAACACCATCGATATAACTACTGCTCAAAAGGTGACCATTACCTATTCTTTGGCAACCTTTTGGGAAAGAATGCTCGCATTTTTTATTGACCTGATCATCGTTATTATAGTTGCTGTTATTCTGTTCTATATAAATGCAGTTATTTTTCGGGCTTTTTCAAAATACTCCGTTTATTTTACGGTGATCCCATGGATATGCTTTTATTCGCTGTTGTTTCATAGCCTCAATTACGGACAGACGCTCGGGAAAATGATTCTGCAGCTTCGGGTGGTGAAAATTGATGGCAGAAAGGCTTCATTTACCGACTATGTGTTACGTTGGGCATTTCGTCCGGTAGATTTTTGGTTCTCTTTTGGCACAATCGCTGTAATTATGTGCTCTACTTCCGAAAAAAATCAACGGTTGGGAGATCTGCTGGCAAATACTACCGTAATAAAAATTTTACCCCCTTCAGGCTACTCACTACCGGCATTGATAAATATGAAAAATAAAGAAAATTATTCACCTACCTTTGCTCAGGTAGCCAATATGCCCGAAAAAGATATAGTGATTTTAAAAAATTTGCTCGACCGATTGGCAAAACATCCCAACGAAGCACACTATCAGGCGTTGGAATTGGCTGTTGAAAAGGTATGCCATTTACTGGATATTGAACCTATGCCATATCCTCATTCATATAAATACAATGAGATTATAAAACAGAAAGTGCGAAAAAAAAGAATCAACTTCTTACAAGTTATTATACAGGACTATATCTACCTAACACGATAAGGTATTATTAAACAACCCATTCGCAATATGATGGATGAGAGCAGGATATTTATAGATGCTTTGCACAGCGATAACAAAGAAGCACTTAGGAAAATAAGCAAGAGTGATAAACACAACCATGTTGGGCTTGGTTATCGGTTAAGCCGGTTTTCTACATTTACAGGGATTGTCATCCCAAAAGCAGGCATAATGCATTCTATTGCTGAATTGGATCAATATATAAAAAAGTGGATTGCCCCACATTATAAATCTCCTGCATCATTTGAATTTGCACTGAATGCGTCTCTCGAAGAAGCCAAAGAGGATGGTGTATCTCTATTGGAGATGAGTATTGATACGCTATGGATGAAATCCTTCAACCATCAAACAGAGGCTCTCTTCAACACTATAGGCAATGTCATGCAGCGTGTTGCAGATACTATGGATTTCAGGCCGGAGATCGGGATTGTTCGGGGCGTATCTCCTGAAATGTGGGAAGGTGAACTGGAGCAATTTTTCAGCAGTGGGTTATTCAGATCAATAGACCTTTATGGCGACGAAGCGGCATCTTCTGTACACAAGTATAAAAAATATTTCAGGCAAGCAGCGCATCATGGCCTCAAACTGAAAGCTCATGTAGGAGAATTTGGGACTGCAGAGGCAATAAAGGAAGCCGTTGAAACTCTTGAGCTGCAAGAGGTGCAACATGGTTTTGCTGCTGCAACCGATAAGCGCATAATGCGATGGTTAGCTGATAATAATATCGTGTTGAATATCTGCCCGACT
>JAVVFR010000435.1:0-1673 GCA_032250595.1 Bacteroidales bacterium
TTCAAAGCGATCTACTAAATCCAATGCATATTTCACCGGGTTAGGAAAAAGAAAGCGCATAGTGCTTTTCGACACATTAATAGAAGAGCACTCAATCAATGAATTGGTAGCGGTTTTAGCACATGAGATCGGGCATTATAAGAAGAAGCATATTCTTCAAACATTGTTATTGTCGACTATTGAGACCGGTATCTTACTATATCTTTTTTCCCTTTTAGTAAACAGTCCTGTATTATCTGAAGCACTGGGTGTTTCTACACCTTCTTTTCATATCGGGTTATTGGTTTTCGGTATTATTTACCGGCCTCTATCAATGTTATTGGGAATATTAATGAATTATATTTCGCGAAAAAACGAGTATGAGGCGGATCGTTTTTCCGGAGAGAATTATGATGCCGGGGCTTTGCGTCAGGCTTTGAAAAAGTTGTCTGTTAATCACCTGTCTAATTTACGGCCACACACTGCCTATGTGTTTGTTCATTATTCCCATCCACCATTACTCAAAAGACTTGATGCCTTAGAGGTATTAGATCAAACGGGCAGTAAGGAATAAAAAAGCCCGGATAATTTCCGGGCTTCACGTGGTAATATTGAATAAATAAGTTACAACTTATAGCGGTTTTCTTCGATAATAACATCGGCAATACGGGTTCTTGTTTCAGATACATCCACAGGTTTGGCCTGTGTAAGTTTCATAAGCCCTTCTGTAATTTTTATTCTGAGGTCGCCTTCAATCAGAGAGTTAATAGCATCGAGACCTGATTTTTGTATGCGGGAAGCAGCATCATAGATGAAAGTATCCGCGATATCACGATAGATCTGCTGCGCTCCGTTTTTGTTATTTAGCTTTTGTACCCTCAGTAGTGTTGATTCAGCAATATAACTCTGCATCATCATATCAGAGAGGTTCATCATAACCTGCTGTTTGCTTAAGAGTTGTTTCTTGTATTTTTCAAACCCTACGCCAATAATAAGCAGCACGGCTTTTTTTAAGTTTAACACCAAAGTATTCAGGGTGTCAAAAAATTGCGTCTCGTTTGAAAACTGCACATCAGGAATATCATCAATAGATTCAAAGACACTCTTAGCCTTTTCAAACAGTGCAATTTCTCCTTTCATAGCACTTTTAAGAGCGGTGTCAATCACAAGCATTCTATTGATTTCATTAGTGCCTTCGAAGATTCTGTTGATTCTGGAATCACGGTAAGAGCGTTCTATCGGAGTCTCAGCAGAGAAACCCATACCACCATATACCTGAACAGCTTCATCAACAATATAATCCAGAGTTTCTGATCCATACACTTTCATCAGCGCACATTCAACAGCATATTTTGCAACACCTTCCACATCAGCTTTGCCATTTTCTATACCCTGGCTAAGCATTAAGGCGATAGTATCATCAATATACTTACTCACTCTATAGAGTGCTGATTCGGCAGCAAAAATCCTGATGACCTGCTCTGCAATTTTATACTTAATGGCACCAAAATTTGCTATAGTTTTACCAAACTGTTTCCGTTCATTGGCATAGTTAACGGTCTGTGTGATAGTGCGTTTACCAGCACCAATAACGTTTGCACCAAGTTTGATTCTGCCAATATGTAAAATGCTAAGCGCAATTCTAAATCCTTCTCCTCTTTTTCCAAGTAAGTTTTTAACAGGCACTTTTACAT
>JAVVFR010000436.1:0-1671 GCA_032250595.1 Bacteroidales bacterium
AGAGACAAATAATTTAGCAGTGATATTCGAACAGATAAGAAAAATGAAAGAGAGGGCTATTGACCATGCCAACACGCTTATCTCAACATTCCTTGAACCGGCGCTCATCATTTTTACCGGTATGTTGGTTGCTGTCATTCTAATCGCTATGTACATGCCCATGTTTAGCCTGAACGAAACAATGGGACTTTAAATATATTCCTGTCAAATTTTCATAAGTAGGATTTTTTGATAACCTTTGTAAGGTAATTTTAGATAAAAAAGGCACTTAAACAAAAAGGGCGTATCATGAAAATATTAGTCACCGGTGGTACAGGATATATCGGGTCGCATGCAGTGGTAGCGTTGATTGATCAGGGGTTTGATGTGGTTATTATTGACAATCTCTCCAACAGCAAACAGGATGTCATTAATGCCATTGGTGAGATATGCGGAAAGGTCCCTGCGTTTTTTGCTATTGATCTGGCCGATGAGGTAGCTACCCGGCAATTCTTCAAACAACACAACGATTTTGATGGCATCATCCATTTTGCAGCTTACAAAGCGGTTGGGGAGTCGGTAGAGAAACCGTTAAAATACTATCATAACAATCTCTTTTCTTTGATAAACATACTAAAGAATACAGAGGCCGGGTCCGGCACCAACCTGGTTTTCTCATCCTCCTCTACGGTATATGGGAATGCAGATATTTTACCGGTTACAGAAAACACTCCTTTTAAACCGGCTATCTCTCCTTACGGCAACACAAAGAAGATCGCAGAAGAGATCATTATGGATACCGTCAGATCGGGATGGCTTCACGCTATCTCACTGCGTTATTTCAATCCTATCGGGGCACATGACTCCGGCCTTATTGGAGAACTCCCTATCGGTGTTCCCAACAACCTTGTTCCCTATATCACACAAACAGCAACAGGGAAACGTGACTTCCTGAGGGTTTACGGCAACGATTACGACACTCCCGATGGCACGCCTATCAGAGACTATATTCATGTGGTTGACCTTGCAAAAGCACATGTTGTTGCACTCAACAGGATTATCGGGAAAAAACAGAAAGAGCCTTTCGAAGCTTTTAACCTGGGGACAGGAAAGGGTTACTCCGTAATGGAGATCATCGATACTTTTGAGAAGATCACCAACACAAAACTTCACTACCGTATTGAAGAACGCAGACCGGGAGATGTAACAAAGATATATGCCGACACTACGCTGGCCAATGAAGAGCTGGGATGGAGAACAGAGAGAGGCCTCGAAAATATGCTCAATACTGCCTGGCGGTGGGAACAATACCTGATGGAGCACGATAAAGACTATTTCAAAAAACAATAAATACAGATACACACTATGATAAAAAAAACAATCCTCATCACCGGTGGTGCCGGCTTCATTGGTTCACATGTTGTTCGGTTGTTTGTTAACAAATATCCTGAATACCGCATCGTAAACCTTGACAAGCTCACCTACGCAGGAAACCTTGCCAATCTATCAGATATTGAAAATGCCAATAATTACCTGTTCATTAAAGGCGATATTATTGATAAAGATTTTGTTGTTGAACTCTTTACGAAACATTCTTTCGACGGGGTAATACATCTGGCTGCTGAGTCGCATGTCGACCGGTCGATAGAGAGCCCTGATGAGTTTGTTTATACAAATATCGTTGGCACTGTG
>JAVVFR010000437.1:0-1655 GCA_032250595.1 Bacteroidales bacterium
GCTCTGATATTTTCGTAATAGCGTTTACTTTTAGCTCAAAATCTTCTACTTGGGCATACCTTTCCCAAGCATGTAATTGATTGTCAGACTATATATTTGGGATACTGTGATTTAATATTTCTAAGTTCGAAGCATGATCAGCATCTCAAAACCTTTGATTTGCTCCTTTTTTGTCGTGCAAAACTGAGGTAACTCTATCTTTATCTTGGTTTTCATTTCTTTAACCCATGCAGCGGTTTTAATAATTTTAAGCTGTATGGTTTTCATGGTTGCATTTGCATACTCGCTTCCCTTTAATACCTGTTTTTGTAATGTGTGTATGAGTATGTATGCCATTGAGTGCAAAAACAAGCGAAACTGGTTTGCTGTAAACTTTGAGCAAGACGATCGGTCTGATTTAAGATACAACTTATGATCTTTTATGCGTAGCTCCATCGAACCACGGGCGCAGTAGCCTTTCTCGTATAAATCACGGGTGCGAAAATCGGCCAGACTGGTGACGATATACCGGATGTTGGTTCCCATTGTGCTCACCTCAACCTTCACAATAACTCGCTGGTAGTTTTCCCAGCTTCCGGCTTTGTACATAAATGAATGGTACCGTTTTACCGGCTTTTGGTATTGATTAAACTCTCTTTGAGCACTCTCAATGGTTACATGAGCCAATTCGTGGAGTTTTGCATTGCCAGCTAATCCGGTGATAAAGTCAACATTAGGTTGGATCCATTTCCAATCCATAAAATCCTGTGATGCAAAATGGCTGTCGCCACGTACTATAATCTTTGTATCAGGCCATTGCACACGAAGATACAATATAAGCTTTTGTAATAGCCTGGCAATATTGGCTTGTTTATTCCGGCGTCCGGGTTTTAAAATGGTAGTTATCAGCTTTCCCGATAAGCCTTCATAAATATGTAATGGCATGTAACAGTACTCGTTGTAATAGTTGTTGAATAATGCCAGTTCTTGTTGCCCGTAAGTATCATTGTTGGTATCATCACAATCTAAAATGATGACAGATGGCGATTTGGAGTATGAATTTATAAAGATGTCTACCAAACATTCTCCCATACGGAAAAGATCAGTCTTTGTAACTGTGTTTTCCAGTCGACTCATTGTAGGTTGCGATGCTAAATCATTATCGCTTTGAGGCAGCCGGCCTGCACACATTTTGAATATCATATCTTCACGCAGGTCATTGCAGTCATTGCAATCTTCGTAACCGGCAGCTATCTGAAAAACTCGTTGTGTCAATAGTTCTTTAACAGAATGATCAATATAACGATGATCCCTTTCGTCATGTATGCAGTTACTGGCTGAAGATAAGAGGTTTAGATGGCTGTCAAGCTCACGAATAAGTAACAATCCACCATCACTACTAATGCGGTCGCCTGTAAAACTAAGATCAATATTTTTACCTTGTATCGGAAAAAGGTTAAGTTCTGCTGTGGAAATTTCAATTTTTTTGTCTATCATTGTAAAAGGGGGTTTATTTGTTGTAATCACTTCAAATATAACTAATTAAGTTGTAAATGAAGAACAAAACCCCCTTTTTTTTTGAGTATTTATGAATAATTCAGGCTAAAATGAAAAATTATGAAAACAAATTCTTTAACAATTATCGTAATAACGGTAAGTTTAATTATTAATTCCGG
>JAVVFR010000438.1:0-1650 GCA_032250595.1 Bacteroidales bacterium
TGATTCTTTTCAGTTATCTTTATTCCCTGATTGATTTTTGAGGAAACTCCAGTTAGATGACAAGCACGCTAAAATTGTTATTAATACTTGCAAAGGCACCCTGATTATATGTATATTTGTCTTATGCTATAAAAAAAATAATGAATAATCAATTATTAATTAAATTATTATTATTATGAAAACAATATCTATTCTTTTCTTAAATCTATTTTTCTTGCTTGCAATATCGTTTAGATTGGATGCTCAGATTACTGAAGTGACGATTTTAGAGGATAATTTTGACTCTTATACCGCCGGCAACTATCTGGCACAACAATCATCATTATGGACTACCTGGTCTGATGCTCCCGGTACTGCAGAAGATGCTTATGTGTCGGATGACCAGGCCTACAGTACTCCTAATTCTGTTATCATTGATGCTCCAACAAATATGGGCACACAGGATTTAGTGTTGCCATTGGGTAATTTGACCTCCGGGCACTATAAATTGTCATTTCAGGTTTTTGTAGCTACAGGGAAAGGTGGTTATTTTAATATGCAGCATGATGAAACACCCGGAATTGAGTGGTCATGGGAAATGTACTTTTCATCAGCAGGCACTTATAAACTTTATGCTGCAGGTGATTCTGCTGATGGGACATTTACCAACGGTCAGTGGAACCTTCTTGAAATCGATATGGATCTGAATCAGGACCTGGCTACCATGATATTTGCCGGAGATACTGTTTTTGCCTGGCAGTTTAGTCTTAAAACAGATGGAACTGCTGGTATGAAAAAAATTGGAGGGATGGACTATTTCTCCTACGCACCGGGCACCGATTTGGTAGAGTATTATATTGATGATGTCTTGTTTGTAAGGTATGATTATACAGGAATCGAACAACAATCACCACTGAATATCTCAGTATATCCAAACCCAACAAAAGGAATGCTTTACCTTGACGGGGTCACTGCAGATGAAGTTATAGTTATCGATTTTGCCGGTAATGAGCTGCTCTATGCCAAAGGAGATATTACCTCTGTCGATCTTAGTAATACGAGTAAAGGGGTTTGTTTTGTAAAGATCGTTGTCGATGGTATTGTTACCGTGAAAAGAATAATGCTCTTATAATAGGAATGTAACGCTTTTTGATGTTGATAATTAAAGCTTCGGGAATTTATATTCCTGAAGTTTTTTTATAGATAGACAGCAAATTTCCCTCTTCACCCATAAAATATACCTGTTTTACCGATTCGCTATTGTATTGCCTCAACAGGTAAAGTAGTTTTGTTGCGATAATAATTAAAGGATGACTAAAAAAACTAAAAATTTTTATTATGGAACGAATTGATGAGAATCAAACACAGGAAGAGCAAAGTTATGGCAGGTCTTATAAAAGACACTTGCATCACAAGAGGAAGCCGGCATCTGCACGCCGGAAGACTATGATCTTTGGTTTTTTAGTAGTGGTTTTTGGTACCACTTGGCTACTGGAGAACCTTGGGGTCATATCAAAAGATATTTCAAGAGTAATAATCTCCTGGCCTTCGGTATTGATAGCCGTAGGCTTAATCAATCTGGTGAATGGAATGGGAAGGTTTTTTGGTGTAATATTGATTCTTGCCGGAGCTTTTTGGCATTCAACTTTATATTTTGAATACAATTTTAAC
>JAVVFR010000036.1:0-9323 GCA_032250595.1 Bacteroidales bacterium
GTGCACGCCTGCTCGTCATCCCGTACTTCAACACATACGAAGGAAAAGAAGACGAAATTATTCAACTTGTTGAGTTCGGTGATGTTACGCTCCCTCTGAACGGAACCCTGATCACCGGTAGTCAGCGACTTTTTGGTATTAAAAACCAACTGCAATTTGGTCGGGCTACCATCTCTTCTGTTTTTAGTAAACAAGAGAGTAAATCACAATCTATCACAGTGTCGGGTGGTGCACAAATGACCGACTTTTACATCAAAGCCGATGAATATGAAGAGAATAAGCACTTCTTTATAGCACAGTATTTTAGAGACAACTATGACAAATCCCTTGAAAACCTTCCCATAATCAACTCCCCGGTGAATATTACCAAAATTGAAGTATGGGTTACCAACAGAGGGGCTGCTACCACCGAAAACAGAAATATTGTCGCCTTGCTCGACCTCGGAGAGCAAGATGTTTACAGCGATCAGATTTTTGTGCCGGGCGGATCTGCATTCCCCGACAACTATGCCTCCAATGATGTGATGGCCTCCTTATTGCCTCCCCTCTCTCCCGACTCTATTAAAATGAGAGATATCAATCAGGTAAGCACCTACCTTAAAGATCAAAAAGGACTTACACCGGGTACCCATTTCGAGAAAGTAGAGAACGCCAGAAAACTCTCGCAACACGAATACACCTTTAACTCAAAACTTGGCTTTATCTCATTAACCCGAAGGCTTAATTCCGATGAAGTTCTTGCCGTAGCTTTCCAGTATCAGGTTATTGGTAAGAATAAAGTATACCAGGTAGGAGAATTTTCTAATGAAGGTATCACAGGGGCAAGTACCTTGGTGCTCAAACTTTTGAGAAGCACTAACATTAATACGGAGGTGCCAACCTGGGACCTGATGATGAAAAATGTTTATTGGCTTGGCTCTTACCAGATTAATTCTGAAGACTTCCGTTTGAATGTTGTATATTCAGATGACAAAAACGGGGTGCCTATGGGCTTTCTTACCGAGACAGAGATTGCCAGTATCCCGTTGATCCAGGTGATGAATTGTGACAACCTTAATACCATGCAGGAGCCTTATTCTGACGGGGTATTTGATTTTGTTGATAATGCTGCCACCGGAGGGGGCACAGTACAATCAGCCAATGGGCGTATCTACTTCCCCGTTGTTGAACCTTTTGGGGAAAACCTCAAGAAACAGATATCCTCTGCTGAACACCAGGAGAAGTATGTATTTGAAGAGCTCTATCGTAAAACAAAAACTGAAGCCCGGCAGCTTCCACACAAAAACAAATACTACCTCGAAGGGATGTTTAAGTCTGCAGGGGGGTCAGAAATTAGCCTGGGGGGGTTTAATATTCCCCAAGGCTCTGTGAAAGTGTCTGCCGGAGGTATTGTATTACAGGAGAATGTGCATTACACTGTTGACTATACCCTGGGACGTGTGCGGATTATGGATGAAGGTATTCTAAACTCAGGAACCCCTATTACTATCAGTACTGAAAGTGAAGATGTTTTTAATATCCAAAGCAAACGACTGATGGGTTCTCATATCGATTATCGTGTAAATGAGGATTTTAATATTGGTGGTACCATTCTCAATCTCCATGAAAAACCGATTACACAGAAAGTGAACTATGAAGATGAGCCTATTTCAAACACTATAATAGGACTTGATATGCAGTTTCAGACGGAGGTTCCTTTTGTTACTAAACTGATTGATAAGCTTCCGTTTATTGATACAAAAGCTCCTTCAAGGCTTACTTTTGACGCAGAAGGCGCCTACCTGATACCCGGCCATCCAAGGGTTATCGGTAAAACAGGTACTTCTTATATCGATGACTTCGAAGGCGGCTCTATCGGTATCGATATGAAAAATATCGGACAGTGGCATCTGGCCAGTACACCACAAGGACAACCTACTCTCTTTCCGGAAGGAGAACTGAATAATGATCTGGCTTACGGATACAATCGAGCAAAACTGGCATGGTATGTCGTTGATCCGTTGTTTTTTGATAAAACACAGAAAGTTTCTCTTACCAACGAACAAAAAAATAATCATTATACCAGAAGAATCAGAGAACAAGAGGTGTTCCCCAACAAGGAGAATGAGAACAATGTTGAAATTCCTTTGGCAGTGCTTAATATGGTGCTTTATCCGGAACAACGCGGACCCTATAATTATGAAACAACCGGATCATCTTTCTCTGCAGGGCTTAACCCCGATGGCACCCTGAAAAACCCTTCCTCCCGGTGGGGTGGGATTACCAGAAAAATTGAAACCTCTGATTTCGAAGCTACCAATATCGAATATATTGAATTCTGGATCATGGATCCGTTTATCGACCCTGATGAGAATAACTCCTCAAACGGACCATTGGAACCACTCAAAAGCAATGGATATCTCTATATTAACCTGGGCGATATCTCAGAAGATATCCTGAAAGATGGAAGGAAAAGCTGGGAAAACGGTTTGCCTACAGGTCCCAATGTTACGGATGTAGATACTACAATATGGGGCCGGGTGCCTACGAAAAATCAAATTGTTAATGCTTTTGATAATGACCCTGATTCACGAGCATACCAGGATGTGGGATACGACGGTTTACGTGATGAAGATGAACGATCATTCTTCTCAAATTACTTACAGGAGCTTTCAACCTATCTCGACCCCAATGTATATGCCGGCTTTGTTGATGATCCCTCAGGTGATAACTATCACTATTTCCTTGGCCCCGACCTAGATAACGCTAATGCAGATATCCTCCAACGTTATGAAAACTACAATGGAGTGCATGGGAATTCAAATACTTCAAAACAAGATGATCAGCTGGGTATTACCCCTACTTTGGCATCTACACTACCCGATGTGGAAGATATTAATAATGATAATACCCTCAGTGAAGGAGAGAACTACTTTCAATATAAAATCGAACTCTCCCCCGATAAGATGAAAGTGGGAGAGAATTTTATCACAGATGTATATACCGCGCAAAATGTTCCTTTAAATGATAATAAAACCGCCAATGTAACCTGGTATCAGTTTAAAGTACCTATTTCACAATATGAAAAACCTGTTGGTGAAATACGTGATTTTAAATCGATTCGCTTTATGCGTATGTTTATGCGCGGTTTTAATGAAACTGTAGTGTTGCGCTTTGCTACCCTTAAGCTGGTAAGAGGTGAATGGCGCAAATATGCTTATTCTCTTGTTGAACCCGGAGAGTATATCCCCAACGACGATCAGACAGGTACTATTTTTGATGTCTCAACAGTGAATATCGAAGAGAACGCTTTCCGTAAACCTATCAACTATATGCTTCCTCCCGATATTGAACGGGAAAAGAATATTAACTCCACTAAACTTACACAGCTTAATGAACAATCATTGGCATTAAAGGTATGCGGAATAATCGATGGCGATGCCAGGGCAGTATACAGAACTACCGATTTTGATCTTCGCAGGTACAGAAAATTAAAAATGTATGTCCATGGTGAATCAGCATGTTATGATTATGATCAGGTGAAATCCGGTGAGTTAAAAGATGGTGACCTCTCTGTGTTTATTCGCCTCGGTACCGACTTTTCAAGTAACTATTATGAATATGAAATCCCTATTAATTTTACAGAATGGGGAGTTAACTCCAGTATGGCTACTGCACCACTACAAATATGGCCACTTGAAAATAACATGGAGGTGAATCTAGAACTGCTGACTCAGATTAAACAACAAAGGAATATTCTCATGCGCAACGGTGATCCGGATGTTTCTTTGATCACACCATTTGTCGCATACGATGGGGGGGCAAAAATTACCGTCATTGGCACACCGTCACTCAGCGAAGTGAAAACTATTATGATCGGTATACGTAATCCCAAAAAACATGGTATTACAGATATGAATGACGACGGTCTGCCTAAGAGTGCAGAAATATGGGTGAATGAACTACGGCTTACTGATTTCAACGAACATGGCGGATGGGCAGCTACAGCAAGAGCCAGCCTGAGCCTCGCCGATCTGGGTAACCTTATGCTCGCCGGTACCATTAGTACCCCGGGATTCGGTTCTATCGATAAAAAAATTAACGACCGGCAGATGGAAACAAATATCAGCTATGATATCGTTACCGATCTCGACCTGGGCCGCTTCTTTCCCTCTAAATCCGGTGTTAGAATACCTTTGCATTTCGACTACTCCGAAATGATCGCTAATCCCGAATACAACCCTCTTAATCCAGATATTAAATTTAAAGATGATCTGGAAACATATGTCGATCCCAATGACCGTGACTCTATCAAACAACTGTCACAAGACTATACCATGCGGAAAAGTATTAACCTGATCAATGTCGGGAAATCTAAAACAAATCGTGAGAAACCTTCCAGGTTTTATGATGTCTCTAACTTCAATGTGTCGTATTCATATAACGAGACAACAAAAAGGAATATCGATATTGAGTATGATGTTAAGCAAAAATATACCGGTACTATTGCTTATAACTATACTAGCTCACCGAAAAATCACAGGCCATTCTCAAACAATAAGTTTCTAAGTAAATATAAGGCATTGGCACTGATAAAAGATGTTAACTTCTTTCTCTCTCCAAAAATGATGTCTTTCAGAACATTTATGAACCGTGAATATCAGGAACAAAAGCTTCGTAATAAAAGTCAGGCAGTTATTATTCTTGAACCAACGTATATCAAGCGTTTTGAATGGAACAGGCTCTATAATCTTAAATATGATTTAACCCAGGCTATTCAGTTTGATTTTAATGCAAATGCCGGTGCTTTGGTCCGTGAACCTGCAGGGAAAATTGACAAAGCCGACCCCGAGGCATACCAAAGTTATCGTGATACCATACTGGAACAACTCGTTAATTTCGGCGATATCAATACCTACCAACATCAGCTTAACCTAAACTGGAATCTTCCAATTAATAAATTACCATTGATGGACTGGCTATCAGCTACTGCCCAATACAACGGGACATACAACTTCGCTGCAGCACAGCTGGCTGCCGCTGATTTAGGAAATACTATTGATAATACCCGGAATGTTAGAATAAATGGCTCTGCCAATCTTACTACCCTCTATAATAAAATCCCATATTTGAAGAAGCTAGATCAGGAGATGAAAAAGAAACAACAAGAGCGTGGTGGTGGCAGGTTTACCAGGGAAATCAAGCAGCTTGAAGCAGAGCAAGGACCTGATACTGTTAAAACAAAGAAAAACTACTGGAAGATAGCTTTGGATAATATGCTGCGTATTTTAACAGGCGTAAAAAACGTCTCCGTCAGCTACAACGAGATGACAGGAGTAATGCTTCCCGGATTTGCTCATAAACCCACCTACCTGGGAAATGTCTGGGATATTAACGCCCCTGGATTACCATTCGTTACCGGTTTTACCACGGAGTCTTTACTTACCGACGCGTTTAACGATGGATGGATGGTTGCTAGTGATGATAATATTACCACTGCTTTTATGAGTAACTACAGCAACAACCTTAACTTAAGAGCTACCCTCGAACCGCTGCCGGGCCTCCGTGTAGAGATGAATGCCAAGAGAACGATCATGAGCAACGAAAGTGCTGTGCTGCGTAGATCTGATACGGTGCCTGAAGGGTATGTTAAGTATACCCCGCAGGTAAATGGAAACTTCAGTATCAGTATGATTACATGGAAAACCGCCTTCTCAAAAGAAGGGGATGATAACTATAACGAAAATTACGAAAACTTCTTAAATAGCAGACTCAATATAGCTAACCGGCTTGCCGGCAAGAACCCTAACTGGAACGGCCAGTATGTTTATGACCAAACTACTGGCGAGTACTTCCCCGATGGCTACGGTCCACTGTCGCAGGATGTCCTGCTGCCCGCATTTATCGCTGCCTATACCGGCATGAACGATAATACTGTTGCACTCTCTCCTTTCCCTAAAATACCACTGCCCAACTGGACAATCACCTATACCGGACTTACTCAGATTGACTTTGTTAAGAAGTTCTTCAGAAGTTTCTCCATTAACCATGCTTACCGCTCATCCTATAATATTGGAGGTTTTGTTCAAAATGTTAATTATCAGGCCGATGACGATGGATTTCAATATATTAAAGACCAGCTTGGGAATAACTACCTGCCGGAGTATGAGATTAACCAGTTAGCTATTACAGAACAATTCAGTCCCCTGATTAAACTGGATATGTCTATGCACAACAGCCTTTCTCTTACCGTTGAGTATAAATCAACCAGAAACCTTTCTCTTAGCTTTGCCAATAATCAGCTTACCGAAGTCAGTGGTAATGATTTTGTGCTGGGAGCAGGATACAGAATCCAGGAAGTGAAGTTTAATATTCGTACCGGTGGCTCCTCTAAACAGTTGGAGAGCGACTTGCTGCTTAAACTCGATTTCTCATTTAGAAGCACTAAAACCATTCTACGCAAAATTGTCGAGGAAATTGATCAGATATCGCAAGGCCAAAAGATGATCTCTATTAATTTTGCAGCCGACTATATGGTAAGTGACCAGATCAGACTCAGGTTGTTTTATGACCAGAATCTCAGCAGGCCTTTTGTCTCCAACCAATTTCCAACTAGTAATATCAACTCCGGTATCAGCCTTACATTCTCCCTGGCTCCTTAAGGGAAAAATAGTTTTATTAAGATTTGTTTAAACAACAATGTTTAAACTTCTTCTGACTGCCACACGGACAAAGACTGTTGCGATGAACTACTGTAGTTTTTCTTTTTATAAAAGATTTTAATATGTGTGCCTTATTGCTGTGGTCTTGCAGATAAATCTTGCTAAGTATTTCATAAAGCCGAGGGTGCTTTGTCTTCATTATTTGTGGCCGTTCGAAAAAATATTCCGTCACTACGGCAAAAAACTCCGCTTCACTGGTGGCAGCATAAGCATTGATATCTGAATCCCCATCCATAATTCCTGCTGTTTTTTCTGATATTATCTTATTCCACGAATCTATAAGGTCAACAGGGATAGCAGCAGATGGCACCCCGTCAATTACCCCATCGGCACCATCAATAACATGGGCAAATTCATGGATGCCTACATTCTTTTTATCTGTCATGTTCATAAATCCCTGTAATAACGCTTGTTTCGATAATGTCATAATGCCACTGTTATGCATCACTTTCACCTGGCCTAAGATATATCCATCCATTTTTTCTTTGCTTATAACATTGCCATCAACAATAAATACCTGCGATAGTTTTCTAAAATTCAATCCTTTGAAATTAAATACAGGAATAATGGCCGAAGCAGCAGTAAGTATTCGCAGCAGATCATCTATCTCGGTTTTTATTCCAATAATTTGTGTGTTGGCAAGAAAGCGTTGCACTTGCATCTCAAACCGGCCCTGCTCCTCTTGAGTCAGCAAATGATACCAACCTACATGCTGTTTCAGCAAAGTACGCCATTGTTCCGGAAACGGTGTAGAGAGAATCTTTCGTTCGCGATGCTTTCTTATTTTTGACGGGAGAAATACCAGTGCAAGTAAAATGAAGCTAACAGCTATTAATACAAAAATTTTCATTCTAATAAATTAAATTTAAAATATGCTACACTATATGTCTGTTGCTGCATCAACGATACCCATCTTTTCAAGCAGAAAACTGGCATTCAGTTTTTGTGATATCCCCGGCTTAAGTTTATAATCGAAATAGAGCTCATTATTTTCCAACTCAACTTCAAAACAATGATTTACTATCTTTCCCGGTAACTCTTTTTCCAAAGATCCTATACTTATATCGTGCGTAGCAATAATTCCTGCTCCGTTAAGGGAAAGAAGTTTTTTCAGCAGTAAAACCGTTCCCCGATGCTTATCAGATGAATTGGTTCCCCGCAATATCTCATCAAGCAGGATCATTGATTTTTCACCTTGCTTTTTTGATTCTACAATCTGTTGTAAGCGTTTTAGCTCGGCATAAAAATAAGATTCGTTATTCAGGAGATTATCACTGATACGAATGCCTGTTAATAGCTTCACCGGGAAATAGTTCCATTTTTTTGCACATACAACAGTCCCGCTGGCTGCCAACACAATATTCACCCCGATGGTTCTTAGAAAAGTTGATTTCCCTGCCATATTCGCTCCGGTAATCACAACAAACTGTCCCTGTTGTTGCATAATGAAGTTGTTGCATACACGTCTCTTTTTATCGATAAGGGGATGTCCGGCTTCCACAGCTTCCAGGAGGCCAGGAGTATCACTCAATTCTGCAAACGAAAACCCGGGATGGTTAATTGCAAAAAAAGCCAATGAGCAGAGCGCCTCAAATTCAGCAGTTACTGATATCCACTCAGGTACCTTATGGCCAAATCGGTGATGCCATTTTTCGAGACGAATCATTTGTTGTAAATCCCACATCACTAATGCATTAAGGAAGATACCAACCAAAATGTTTAACCTGTTATCCAACGCTGAAACAATCTTTGATAGCTTCCGTAACTGACCAGCTGGGGAAATACCTTCATGATGCAACTGTGATTGCAACTGTTTTGCCATAGCACTGTTGAAAGGCGTTTTTTCTATTTGTTGAATAAGGCCACTTGTGGTGAGTAAAAGGTCATAGGTTTTGCTTATGCTGTTGTGCACTCTATTTATTCTCCTCAGAAAAAGTCCGTTGATCGCAAGTGCTGCAAGCAGTGAAACAAGGAAATGATACCCATTGATAACTCCGGTAATCAGAAGTATCAGCATAATGCTTTGAATCGCCGGGATGGCAATGGAGAGCAACAGGTACATGCCAGAGCTCCAGTACTTTTTTTTCTCGCTTCCTGCCCAGGAAAGAAGACGGGTATATTTATGGTTGCTTAATTTGTTCTGTTTACCTATTGCATAATAGTTTATTATCCATTCATGCTTATCGGAGAGCTCCCTGATACATTGTTGTCGTTGATGGATCATGTTACGATCGGTGGAGATATCACTAAGGTAATAGGATAACCTATTCTCCCCTATCCCTGAAAAAGTACGGTTGATATACTGATAGAGCGATCCTCTGCCAAAGATATCCAGATCAGCTGCAAATGATAACGTATCCATCGCCGGATCATCAGGGTTCTCAAACTCCGGCCATTCGCCATTAAGTGCCTGTAACTCTTTCTCCATCAACTGTTGCTTCGCCTGTAAAAGTCCCGACAGGTCCTGAAGCCGCGATTGCAAACGTATGATAACAACAAATATCAACATAAGAAGAATAAAACAAACTATACTCAGCGTTAGTGAAAAAGGAGAAATAAGCCATAGCATTCCTATTGCACCAAGAAAAACCAGCAATCGTAACCATGACAGATAGTTGATCT
>JAVVFR010000037.1:0-9299 GCA_032250595.1 Bacteroidales bacterium
ATCCTTAGTAAAAAACTGTGCTCTATGCGTATTCTCGAAACAATCGAATGCTCCTGACAAGGCGAGTGATTCAAAACAACGTTTGTTTACGGCACGGAGGTTGACTCTTTTTACAAAATCGAACACGGAAATAAAAGGTCCGTTTGCTTCCCGTTCACTGATAATTGCTTCTGCAGCAGCCTCTCCCACCCCTTTGATAGCTCCCAGCCCGAACAATATTTCTCCGGTGTCGTTCACACTAAACCTTATTGCACTTTGGTTTACGTTTGGACCCAGTACAGATAACTTACTCCGTTTGGCCGCATCAATATAGAAAGTAATCTTTTTGATATCATTAATATTATGGGTAAGCACTGCTGCCATATATTCAGCAGGGTAATGGGCCTTAAGATAGGCTGTTTGATATGCAATCACTGAATAAGCTGTTGAATGGGAGCGATTGAAGCCATACTTTGCAAACTCCCTCATGGTAGCAAACACTTGTTCTGCATTCTCCTTATCGATACCATTTTTCACTGCACCATCAACAAATTCCGCTTTTTGTTGCAGCATAATCTCATCGTTTTTCTTACCCATAGCTCTTCTGAGAATATCTGCACCGGCAAGAGTATATCCGGCTAATATCTGTGCAGCCTGCATAATCTGCTCCTGATACACCATAATACCATAGGTCGGTTTTAGTATCTCTTCAAGCAAAGGATGCGGATATTCCACTTTCTGCCGTTGGTGTTTACGGTCAAT
The DNA here is from genome assembly GCA_032250595.1 of Bacteroidales bacterium. Taxonomy (GTDB): domain Bacteria; phylum Bacteroidota; class Bacteroidia; order Bacteroidales; family SKPS01; genus SKPS01. The sequence goes on from JAVVFR010000037.1 coordinate 742, forward strand.
AAACAGAGGAATAAACTGCATTGGCCCCGGCCGGTAGAGCGCATTCATCGCTATAAGGTCTTCAATACATGTAGGCTGAAGTTCCCGAAGGTGTTTTCGCATCCCATCCGACTCAAACTGGAAAGTACCAACAGTGTGACCTTGCTGAAAGAGTGCAAAGGTCTTCTCATCATCAAAAGGAATATCTTCAACCACTATCGATATAGTATGCCGGTCTTTTACCAGTTCTATAGTATCTTTAATAATCGACAGTGTTTTGAGTCCGAGGAAATCCATTTTCAGCATACCAACCGATTCTACCAGTTTCCCTTCATATTGCGTAACAGGCATATCGGCATCTCTCTGCACACTCAGTGGGATATGTTCAATCAGCGCTTCCGGCCCAATAATTACTCCACAAGCATGTGTGCCGGTATGACGTGTTGACCCTTCCAGTGTCTCAGCAAACCGTAGCATCTTTTTTATTGGCTCAGGCCCTTCAAAATATGCTTTACTTAGTTCAGGTACCTGTTTGAAAGCAGCTTTTAACGACACCCCGGGGGTATCCGGCACCAGCTTAGCCAAACGGTCAGCTTCCGATAAACTGATATTCATCACCCTGGCAACATCACGGATAGAAGACTTGGCTGCCATCGTGCCAAAGGTCACAATCTGCGCTACCTTGTCTGCACCGTATTTGTTAATGACATACTCAATCACTTTCTCCCTCCCGTAATCATCAAAATCGATATCCATATCCGGCATGGAGACCCGCTCCGGATTTAGAAAACGCTCAAAAAGCAGGTTGTAACGTATCGGGTCGATTTGGGTGATGCCAATAACATAAGCCACAGCAGAGCCGGCTACCGAACCCCTTCCCGGCCCAACCAATACCCCTAACTCTTTGGCTTTGGCAATGAAATCCTGTACAATAAGAAAATATCCGGCATAACCCATCTCCTTGATCACATCAAGTTCAAACGTTAAACGTTGTTTTATCTCTTTTGTTAATGGATTGTATTTTTTCTTTGCTCCTTCATCAGTCAGATGATGAAGATATTCATCAGCAGTATCAAAACCATCGGGTAACGGGAATGTTGGAAGGATTACATTCCGGCTTATATCATAACACTCGATTTTTTCCGTGAGATCTACAGTGTTTTGTATTGCTTCCGGTACCTCAGCAAACAAAGCTGCCATCTCTTCAGGTGACTTAAGGTACTCTTCACCGGTGTAATGCATCCCTTCAACTTCGGTGGCATCTTTTCCGGTATTGATACAGATAAGGATGTGATGCGCCTCGGCATCTTCAGCATTAATGAAGTGTACATCATTGGTAGCAATCAACTTTACACCTGTCTCTTTCGAAAGCTTTATCAATGATGCATTGACAGTCTTCTGGTCTTCCATGCCATGGTCCATCAGCTCAATGTAAAAATCTTCCCCGAAAATCTCCTTATACTCTTCAATTACTTCTTTCGCATAAGCCGCTCCCTGGTTGAGGATAGCCTTTGACACCTCCCCTCCCAAACAAGCCGATGAAGCTATCAGATCATCCGAATATTTTTTCAACACCTCCTTGTCTATTCGTGGGGTATAGTAAAACCCTTCAAGGTAACCATAGGAGACAATCTTCGACAAATTATGATATCCATTTTTGTTCTTTGCCAACAAGATTAGATGAAAACCACTTCGATCCTCTTTATGTTCCTTTTTTTCCATTCCACGCCTTGCCACATAAACTTCACATCCAATGATTGGCTTAACCCCTTGTTTCTTTGCCTCTTGCAGAAACTGCGCAACTCCATACATATTGCCATGATCGGTAATAGCAATAGCATCCATGCCGAGAGCTTTGGTTTTGCCTATAAGATCAGGAATTTTTGATGCCCCATCCAGCATCGAGTATTGTGTATGAACATGAAAATGAGTAAATCCGGTCATCGTTTGCCTTTTTTTGTTTCGTCAGTAAAATTACATTTTATGATAAGACAAATCTCTAATGTTGAAATCTTATTAAAATTAAATCTTTCTATAAAAAACCTATACCTAATTAAAACACAACAAATATTTTTCATTTCCAAATCATGAAAAAAATCTGAAAAAAACTATATTTGCAAAAAATACTTTGAAGAAAGGAATAAAAAGCAGTGATTTCCTTCCTTTAATATGATTTTGTTAATGTTTAATAATTATACAGTTATAAATCCTTTTGATATCATCATAAATTTCCAGTCATAAAAATATATCAAGAGAAATGAAATTCTGTTAAACCCACTTGTTATATGATAAAAAAGATAGGACTCTTATGGCCACTGTTACTTATGGCATCGCTCTCTTTTTCACAAACGATAACAATCAAAGATAAGCAATCGCAAGCGCCAATATATCTTGTTACTTTATCGAGTGATATCCCCAAAGCATTCACTACCACAAATAAAGAAGGCAAAGCGGATCTTAAGTCTTTCAAAGGATCGGAGAAGATAGAGATACGAATAATTGGATATAAAAATGTAATAACCAATTATACAACCCTTGACTCTATGGGTTTTGAGTTATTGCTGGAGACATCTAATTTCAATCTCGACAAGGTAGTGATCTCTGCTACGCGTCATGAGCAAACATCTACAGACATCCCGTCTCAGATTGCCACGATTTCAACTAAAGAGATACAGCTACACAATCCACAAACCACGGCCGATCTGTTAAGCCTATCAGGCAAGGTATATATACAAAAAAGCCAGCAAGGGGGAGGCAGTCCAATGATCCGGGGTTTTGCTACCAACCGTTTACTATATACTGTAGATGGTGTTCGAATGAACACAGCTATTTTCCGTGAAGGCAACATTCAAAACGTCATCTCTCTGGATCCGTTTTCTTTAGAAAATACCGAAGTTTTGTTCGGCCCCGGATCGGTCATTTACGGAAGCGACGCTATTGGTGGGGTAATGAGTTTTACCACCATCACTCCCCAGTTTTCCTATTCTGATAAACCATTGATAACAGGCAAGGCACTCACTAGGTTTTCATCGGCAAACAAAGAAAAATCAGGCCATTTCGATGTCAATATTGGATGGAAAAAATTGGCATTGGTAACAAGTTTCAGCTCCTTTGATTTCAACCATTTACGGCAAGGTAGCCATGGGCCCGATGACTATCTGAAACCCTATTATGTAGAACGCCGCGACAGTGTCGACGTTGTAATAATGCAGGATGATGAACTGCTGCAGATACCTTCAGCTTACGAACAGATGAATCTGATGCAGAAAATTCGTTTTCAACCCAACGAACACATAGATTTTCAATATGGCTTTCACTACTCCGAAACATCACCTTATGGCCGTTACGACAGACACAACCGTATAAAAAACGGCACTCCCAGGTATGCAGAGTGGAATTATGGCCCGCAAAAATGGTTGATGAACAACCTAAATATCATCTATAACAGCCACAGCAAGGTATTTGACCAGTTAACAGTACGGTTGGCGCAGCAGTCGTTTGAAGAGAGCCGGATTGACCGCGCTTTTAACAACAGCAATCGTTCAATTCGCATTGAAGAGGTTAGTGCATACTCCGCCAATATAGATTTTATGAAATCTACCTGCACAAAAAATACGCTCTTTTACGGGCTGGAATATATTTTAAATGACGTGATATCTACAGGGGTTGATAAGGATATAGAGACAGGATTGAGTGACAAAGGACCTTCCCGTTATCCACAAGCCACCTGGCAATCCATAGCAGCATATGTTAACAATCAACATAAATTTACCGACAATTTCGTCCTGCAGACCGGTGTGCGTTACAACCACTTTATTATAGATGCCGTTTTTGATACTACTTTCTATCCTTTTCCTTTCACTGATGCCAACATCAACAATGGAGCATTAACAGGGAGTATCGGAGGGGTATACCGCCCTTCGAAACGATGGATAATAAGTATGAATCTCGCAACAGCATTCCGATCCCCCAATGTTGATGACATAGGCAAAATTTATGACTCTGAACCGGGAGCAGTGGTGGTTCCTAACCCTGACCTAAAAGCAGAATATGCTTATAGTGCAGATTTAGGAGTTGCGAAGCTTTTTGGAGATATGGCAAAAATCGATCTTGCCGGTTATTATACCATACTGAATAATGCCCTGGTGCGCCGCAGCTTCACACTCAACGGAGAAGACAGCATTGTGTATGATGGTGAAATGAGCAAAGTGCTGGCTGTACAAAATGCCGCTGTAGCCATGATATACGGCATACAAGGTGGTTTTGAAATAAAACTGCCTGTCGGTATCAATCTATCCTCTGATATAAACTTTCAGCTTGGAGTGGAGGAGATGGATGACGGCACGATAAGCCCTTCTAGGCATGCTGCTCCAGTGTTTGGCTCTACAAAGCTGTCATACAGAATAAAAAAAACCGATCTGATATTCTATGCTGTTTATCAGGGAGTTCGGAAACATAAGGATATGCCTGTAAGCGAAAAAGGCAAGACAGAGATCTACGCAACCGATGCCAATGGAAACACCTATACCCCTGCCTGGTATACCATCAATGTAAAAGGGATGCATCAGCTTACCGATGAGTTTACCGTAACGGCCGGTATCGAAAATATTACCGACCGTAGGTATCGCCCTTATAGTTCAGGAATATCTGCCCCGGGAAGGAACTTCTTTATCTCGCTAAACATGAATTTCTGATCGGTGCCCCTATTTTAACCACTCGAAAAGCCGGTAATGCTCATCATCCATACCAAGCCGACGATACACTTCGCATGCCGCACTGTTTCTCTTATCCACATATAGCCGTATGCCTGCATAGCCGGAGTCTGCTAAAACATTTTTCTTGACAAAAGAATAGATCGCAGTAAAGATTCCCTGTTTACGAAATGCAGGAACAACGTACACAGAGTGAATCCATAACACAGTGCTGTTACGCCAATCGCTCCATTCATACAGAATTAACGATGATGCAACAATGCGCTGATCTGTATTGGCTACAAGGTAATACCCTTTTTCAGGATGGTTAAAAAGATGTGTGACACCTTGCCGGACCACATCTGTATCAAGTTGTAACATCTCAGTCTCAAACGCCATCTTCACCTGAAAAGTGGATATCGTTTCAAGATCGGAGATTTTTGCTTTTCTTATTTCATACATGGTAACAATTTACTACTTTTATCGTCTTCTTTAAAAATCAAATCTACATACCGGAAACTATTGCAAAATAGTATCCATATTTTTTATAAAAATATCAAAAGAAGCGACAAGATAAAAAGAATAGTAAATCTAAAATAGAAATATTATGATAAAGAACGTTCTCAAAGTTACATTGTTATTGTTTATATTATTTTCGATTTCTACTCCATCAACAGGTCAGATAACGATTGAGGCACTGCCTGCTGATGACGGCAAAGAACAGCCAGCAATTATCTACTCATTAAAAAACGGCTTAACGGTAATGTTATATGAAAATCCGTTACAGGCAGAAGTGTTGGGGATGGTGGTAACCGATGCCGGCGGCAAGGATGACCCAGCAGATGCAACGGGGATGGCACATTATATGGAACATATGCTTTTTAAGGGCACTACTGAATTAGGCACTATCAAATGGGAAGAAGAGGCCCCTCACCTTGAAAAGATCACAGCATTGTATGATTCTCTCGCAGTAGCCACTACCGATAAAAAACGTGCTTCGCTGCAAGCAGCTATCAACAGAGCTTCACTAGATGCCAATAAATATGCTATACCCAACGAACTCGATAAGGTATTAAAGGAGATGGGAGGCACCAGCATAAATGCCGGTACCGGCCCCGACTTAACAGTCTTCTACAATTCATTCCCTCCGCATCAGATCGAAAAATGGCTTAAACTTTACAGTCATAGGTTTGAGCAACCGGTCTTTCGGGGCTTCCAGGCTGAACTGGAAGTAGTTTATGAAGAGAAAAATATGTATGCTGACATGTTCTTTCAACACCTCCTCGAAGAGTTCAACAAACAGTTCTTCAAATCACATCCATACGGACAACAACCGCTGATAGGCACCATTGAACATCTTAAAAATCCACAACTCTCAAAACTAAAATCTTTTTACGACACTTACTATGTAGCGAATAATATGGCTTTGGTGCTGGTAGGTGATTTTGAGGCAAAAAAAGTAATGCCCCTCATTGAGAAATATTTCGGCACCTGGAGAACGGGTGAGCTTCCGGAGAAAAAGAAATGGCATGAAGAGCCTTTCAAAGGCAGAGAGTTTTATGAGCAACGGTTATCCCCAATCCCACTGGGGATTTTGGGTTACCGTATCCCCGGCAACTGGACGGAAGAACAACCGGTGTTGGAGGTGATAGAGTCACTCTTATCAAACTCAAGTGAAACAGGCCTGCTTGATCAACTGATGCTCGAAAACCAACTGCTGCTGGTGCAGAATGTCAATATCCTTTATGAAGATTATGGCACCAATGCTATCATCTTTGCTCCAAAAATCATGGGGCAAAATATTGCCGATGCTGAAAAGCTGATCTTGCAAGAGCTGGAAAAACTGAAATCAGGTGATTTTAGCGACACTCTTTTCCAGTCAACCGTGAAAAATCTTTATAAAGAGCACCAGCTTAAAATGGAATCAAACTTCGGCATTGCTTACGCGCTGGCCGATGCATTTAGCAGCAATATTGCTTTTCAGGAGGTGTTGGAATACCCCGACCGTATCCGGGGTGTAACAAAAAAAGAGGTAATGCAAATTGCCAATGAGTATTTTGGAGAGAACTTTATTGCTTTCCACTCAAAAATGGGAGTGAAAAAAGGCCCGAAAATCGAAAAACCCGGCTTCGAGCCTTTGATAGAAAACACTGAAGCGCAATCAACTTTTGCTGTTAAACTGGCTAGTATGACAACACCGGCTCCCAGAACAAATTTTGTTGATTTCGAAAAGGATATCAAAACGAGTGAGGTGGCCGAAGGGTACCCTTTATATTGGGTGAAAAATCCCGTTAACGATATTTTCACATTGAAGGTTCGTTTTGGTGTTGGAAACCATGAAATGCCGATGCTAAAGTATGCTTCTATGATGATGAACTATGCAGGTACCGATCAACAATCTGTTAGTAAATTCAAAACTCATATGTCGATGTTGGGGTGTGATTACACTATTTACAGCGACGACAATTACCTCACTTTTTCTCTGCAAGGGCCTGAAGTATCATTGCAAAAGGCAGTTAATCTGTTATACGAGTTATGGAGCAATCCAAAATTGAGTGAATCCAAAATGTCGCTGCTGCTTGAAGGGGAAAGGGCCAACAGAAAGATTGAACAGAAAGAGCCGGATATGATTGCTGCTGCTTTATTGGAATATACGCTTTACGGAGAAAAGAGTGAATATCTTGACCGCTTGACAATAAAAGAGTTGAAAGCGCTTACCCCCGACTCCCTGGAAGCTGTATTTAAAAAAGCCCTGCAGTATTCAGCGGAATTTCATTATGTGGGCAGAAACGGTATTGATGAAGCACTTCACTCTTTCAGGTCGAATTTCCCATTCGCTTTCATGCCGCTTCCTTCAAATTCTCCTGTTTATAAACCTACACATGTTTATAATGACAACAAAGTGTTCTATGTAAAAAAACGTGGTGCACGACAGAGCAAAATCTTTTTCTATACACTTGGAGAAACATATACTCCGGATGCATTACCAGGGATGACGGCTTTTAACACTTACTTTGGGGGAGGGTTTACCGGCCTGGTGCTTCAGGAGATCAGAGAGTTCAGGTCGATGGCCTATGCTGCAGGTGCTTCATTCTCAGAGCCAGCTGTCACCGGCAAACCTTCTGTTTTTTTGGGCTATATCGGAACACAAGCCGACAAAACCAACGAAGCCATTGAGGTGTTTATGGACCTGCTAAGGGTTATGCCGGAAAAAACACAACGCAGCGAATTGATTGGTGAATACATCAGAAATTCAGCACTGACACAACGGCCATCGTTCAGAAACCTCTCAGTGAGTGTCGTAAACTGGAAAAACAAAGGATATCCCATAGACCCTGCTGCCATAAAATACAACTTCCCGCAAGATGAGACATGGGAAGCTATAAATGATTTCTATAAAACAAACCTGCAAAGAAAACCTGTAGTTATTGTTTTTGCAGGCAACAAAAGAAAAATCGACACCAAAGCATTGAAAGTATATGGCGAGGTAGAGAAAATCAAAATGAAAAAGCTCTATTCAAAATAGGCTCTTTAGATCATCTGTATCTGTTTTTTACAGGGAAAGAGTGAAAAGGTGACTTACAAATACTTGCCATCAAGTAATATTTCACCCACAGCTTTCAAGTCTGGCACAACATAGGTCGGCTCTATGCCATGTGGCAAGGGGAGATTTTGGTAGTTAACATACACCTGATCGATACCGGCCTTCGCAGCGCCTTCAATATCCACTTCAAGATCATCACCAATCATGATGCTCTCTGCACACTGTGCTGATGCCATTTGTAAAGCATACTCAAAAATATGCCTGTCGGGTTTCTTTTTTCCTGCTTTCTCAGAAGTTATCACTTGTTGAAAATACCGGTGCAATCCACTGGAATGTAATTTCTT
>JAVVFR010000440.1:0-1633 GCA_032250595.1 Bacteroidales bacterium
AACTATCCGACACAGAAATTACGGCAGATTATTGCGCTGCTGCGTGAGTACGATCTTTATTCCAAAGGGGTTAATAACACTACCGCATCCCATGGTGAGCTTCTTAAAGAGATGGTATTTAAAATTTTACATTAACCGTTCTCTTGGTTCTCTATACCGATAACTTAATTCTGTAATAATGATATTACTTTTCAACATCTTTTAATTAATTTGCAGCTCCGGAAAAAGGTGCAGATTGATTAGTTTTATTTATCTTTGCGGATGCTGTTTGACAAGATATTTGAGAAGTTAACAATATGAAGAAGTTTATCAAAAATATTGCTTTGTTGTTTCTTGTGATTTTGTTTACTGGGTTTTCGTTGCAGCTGGCAGCGCAAAAGACAGGAGGGATAAAAGGTTTTATCCATAATCAGGAGACAGGAGAACCGGTTTTATTTGCTAATGTTTTCTTAATGGGTACTACCTTAGGATCGGTTTCAAATGATGACGGATACTTTATTATCACCGAAGTGCCGATAGGAGTTTATACACTTAGGGCTACGTATGTGGGGTTCGATAGTGTGGTACGAATGATTGAGATAAAAGAGGGCGCTATTGGGAACATACATATTGATCTTGCTCCCAGGAAAGATATTTTGGGCAAATTCACTCTTGAAGGAGATCGTACTACTGACCTTACCGAGACAAAAACTTCTGTGATAAAGGTAACCCCCAAGCAAATTGACCGCATCCCTTCTATTGGAGGGCAGTCAGACATTGCGCAGTTTTTGCAGGTTGTGCCCGGGATTGTCTCTACCGGCGATCAGGGAGGGCAGTTGTATATTCGTGGAGGCTCCCCGATACAGAATAAAGTGCTGCTCGATGGAATGGTTATCTATAATCCTTTTCACTCTATCGGGCTCTTCAGTGTGTTTGATAATGAGATTATCCAAACTGCCGATATCTATACCGGTGGATTTAATGCTGAATATGGTGGACGAATATCCTCGGTGATGGATATCCGTACCCGTGACGGTAATAAAAGAACGCTAGCCGGAAATGCCAATATCTCCACTTTTGGCGCAAAAGTAATGTTGGAAGGTCCTTTAAGAAAATCAAGAGATATTGATAAAAGCAATACCTCCTTTATTCTGTCGGCTAAACACTCTTATCTTGAGGAAGCTTCGAATCTGTTGTATGAATATGTTAGTGATAATGGCTTGCCCTTTAACTATACCGACCTTTATGGTAAAATGAGTATCAACTCCGATAACGGCAGTAAGGTTAACTTTTTTGGCTTTAATTTCAATGATAGGGTAAGTTATGAAGCCCTATCAGATTATCAATGGAACTCATACGGTATTGGAACAAATTTTATTGCTATCCCTGCATCTTCACCGATGCTGATAAAAGGAAATTTTGCTTTTTCCAATTATTTCACTTCCGTCGAGGATGAGAGTTCAACTCCCAAGAGTAGTGAAATCACCGGGTTTAATATGGGTTTGCATTTTACCAATGTTAAAGGGAATAACAACAACTCATACGGTATCGAGATATTGGGTTTCAAAACTAACTTTCAGATTACCAATATTGCCAATCGTGTTATCGATCAGGTAGAAAACACAACCGAGATGGCCTTTTATTACAAATATAA
>JAVVFR010000441.1:0-1632 GCA_032250595.1 Bacteroidales bacterium
TGCCGGTCTCGGTTGCTGCACAGAACTGTGCTGCTGAAAAAGCCGGTGCATTTACGGGGGAAGTTTCTGCAGAGATGGTTATCTCTACTGGAGCAAAGTATGTAATTATTGGCCATTCTGAGCGCAGGACATTGTTTGGAGAGCAGGATGCTATCCTTGCTCAAAAAACGAGAATAGCACTGGAAACAGGATTAATGCCAATATTTTGTGTGGGAGAATTGCTTGCTGAACGCAATAAAAAGAATCACTTTCAGGTTATTCAACATCAACTTTCTGTCGGGTTGTTCATTCTCCCGGAATCATTGTTCAAACGGGTAGTGATTGCCTATGAGCCCGTATGGGCTATTGGAACCGGAGTAACTGCTACTCCATATCAGGCCCAGGAAATGCATCAATTTATACGAACACTCGTGGGTAAGAAATACAACAGTTCAGTAGCTGATACAACTACTTTGTTATACGGTGGGAGTTGCAAACCATTAAATGCTGTGGAATTATTCGCTAATCAGGATGTTGACGGAGGATTAATCGGTGGAGCATCACTTAAAGCCGATGATTTTATTGCAATTGTAATGGCAAATATCAATAACTAATATGGATTATATTGAAGTTCAATTTATTGTACACCCTGTTGACCCCGGACGTGAAGTAATTATTGCCTTACTTGCTGAAGCCGGATACGAAAGTTTTGAAGAGACGGTGGATGGTTTGAAAGCATATATTGATAAAAACCGATACCAAAAAGAAGTTGTCCAGGAGATTGTTGATAATATTGCAGCAACCATCAATGCAACATTTATCGCAGGGCCTATCGAAACGATAAACTGGAACGAGGAGTGGGAGAAAAATTATAACCCGGTAGTGATTGATAATCGGTGTGCTGTAATTGCTCCTTTTCATAATAGTATAAATGAAGTTGACTATGAAATTGTTATTGAACCAAAAATGTCGTTTGGAACAGCACACCATGCTACTACATCTTTAATGATCTCTTATCTGCTTGAACTTAATCCGGATGGGATGCAGGTGATGGATATGGGTTGTGGCACCGGTGTGTTGGCTATCCTTGCCCGGAAAATGGGAGCCCAACGTGTAGTAGCTATCGATAATTATATTTGGGCTTATGAAAATGCTATGGAGAATGCCCTAAGAAATAATTGTAAGGATATCCGGGTTATTCATGGTGATTCTTCTTCCATTACAGGAGAAGATTTCGACCTTTTTATCGCCAATATCAATAGAAACGTGCTACTCGATGAAATTCCCGTGTATCACAAGTATATCAAACCGGGAGGTATATTGCTTTTAAGTGGGTTTTATGACTATGATGAAAATCTTATTACTGCAAAAGCCTGCGAAAATAATTTTGTATACCAATCTGCGAAAACAAAAGAAAATTGGGTGGCTGCTTATTATCGAAAGCAGTTGGATTAATCTGTAAAACCGGTAATGATGAGAAAAATTGTAGTATCTCTCTTAGGACTGTTCTTGTTTTGTTGTTTTTCTTTCGTAGATGCGCAACAAAAGAAATTCAACGAAAATCCGGGAGGCTTTGTTCAGGAAATGTCGGATTGGTTGATTGAGGAGCTTGGAAAAGAAAAACAGCTGCGATTGAAATCAGAAAATCTGATG
>JAVVFR010000442.1:0-1622 GCA_032250595.1 Bacteroidales bacterium
CAGTTAAAAAAAGCAAAACAGAAACTCCAAGCCTGCCAACTGCCAACTGAAGACTGCCAGCTATCTTTTAAAGACTGACAACTATCTGTTAAATAAACCTTTTCTTCTTCAAAAAATCCCTGGCAACCTGATTAGGTTTATCGCCTGATTCAACAGCCGCAAGTAATTTCACATATCCCTTATCCTGTGCAATACCCTTCAGCTTATTGAGTACTCTGGGCAGAGCCGGATAATCGATCAGGATACCAGAGGCAATTACCGGAACATCCATAAAGGATTTAGCACCAGTGTCCGACTGTAACGTACCAAATGGTTTCAGCAGAACCAGATGAAACTGACTTTTAAATTCCTCTTTCACCGTTAAATAATTCATATCGTCATCACTACCCGCTTCTTTCTCTATCAACTGGAGGGCGCGACCGGTATTTTCAGTAAAAATGTTAATCTCTCTCTTTTTCACAGCTTCAAACAGTTGCTTATGATCTTCAAAGTACTCGACATTAACAGTCGTACCTGTCCTTTCATTGATAATAACTGCCATCATCTGGGCGAGCAGTCGATCATTGGGCGAGTTAACAGCTCCGATAATGAGTGTTTTCCCAACACATGCAAAAGAGTTAACGCTCAGCAGCACGAGCGAAACTGTCAGAACCAGCAATATAAATTTTTTCATTACAAACTCCTAAAAAATACTTCTTTACAGATAGTAATATTGATATTCATTCTTCAGTTACAATATTGATATTTTTTGTCTCGCTGTCAACTATAACTTTTGTTAACTGCATAGATTTCAATTCCGGTGGAAACTTAAATGCATAGCCAAAATAATAGGTTCCAGGGGACAGAAAGAGCGTATACCCACCATCTTTATCAGTCCAGGTGGAAATAAAATCAGGTATTTTTTTCATCGCAGGGTTTCGGTTTGCAATGGCATACGCATTCTCCACTGGTAAACCTTTCGGATCAATCAAAGCACCTTCAACCCTGATAAAAGTAGTATCAAATTTTACCGCCAGCTGAGACGTTTCCTCAAGATCTGCAACAACATACTCCTCTTCAATGTTTTCACCAGGGGCGATGTCCACCTCCAGCGGTGCACCAGAATGTTTATCTCCAGGAAGCAATGGACCAAATCGCTCTTTTCCAAGCCTGAGTCTGGCTACCGTCCAGTAAGAACCAGGAGGAAGCGTGATTCGAAATTCTCCATCTTTATTCGAGGCTGGAGAAATATAATCGGCCGGCCGCCTGGTATTACTATGATTATAAACAAACACTTCTACACCAGCCACAGGATTATGAGCAACATCAACAATACGCCCGCTCAAAATCCCATTTTCCGCAGCGAAAACATATTTATTTCCTAAAGACAAAAGAAAAACACCCAAACACAAAAGAAAAATAAGGCTTCCAGATTTGAGAGGGAATAGTGTTTTCTGATTAACACTAGAGCTCAACAAGCGTATTGTTATTGTTTTGTAAATTTCTGTCATTTCGACCAGAGGGAGAAATCTAAATGCTGAGGAGTAAAGATTTCTCACATACGTTCGAAATGACATAAATGCACAATATAGAGCTATTGCATATACGCTGGTTTTTCCAGCTAAGTTTCGGTGGTTATCAGA
>JAVVFR010000038.1:0-9157 GCA_032250595.1 Bacteroidales bacterium
ACGACGGCCTAAAGAAATCCTCTCCGGCATCAAGGGCTTTGTAGAGGGTTACCAGATAGCTTAAATCCAGCTCCTGCAGCATCGGCTCCCCCTCCTCTGTTATACCCTCAAGGAGCCAACCGTTGCACCATTGACCCTTAAACTTGGGATTGGTGCTCATACCGGCAATACTTTCAGGCAAAAAGGAAGTATCTCCAATGGTAAGATTAGGATGGCCGATAAGCCGAAACGGGTATGCTGTACCCCTGCCCACACTTGCTACGGTACCTTCCAGCAAGCAGATCGACGGATAGAGATATATCGCATGCATATCCTGCAGGTTAGGTGACGGATCAACAGGCAGATGGTAGAAGGTGTTATGATCATAATTCTCAACGGTAATAACTTTCAGTACACAGGTGTCGCCATTGGCCAGCCACCCTTCACCATTGATCATTAGTGCATACTCCCCTATTGTCATGCCATAGACAATAGGAACGGGATGCATCCCGATAAACGATTTGTAGTCCTTTTTCAGCAGTGGCCCATCGACATAATGCCCGTTTGGATTAGGCCGGTCGAGAAGGATCAACGGAATATTTTCCTCCGCACATGCTTCCATCACATAATGCAGTGTAGAGATATACGTATAGAACCGTGCACCCACATCCTGGATATCGAATACCATTACATCGATTTTTTGCAAGCTTTCCTTTGCAGGCTTCTTAGTTTTCCCATAGAGAGAGATCACCGGCACTCCGGTCTTCTCATCTATCCCTGACCTTACCTGTTCCCCTGCCTCAGCATCACCACGGAATCCATGTTCAGGACAGAATATTCTTTGCACCTTATTCCCGACACTCAACAATGTATCTACCAGATGGACATTATTTACCATACTGCTGTGATTGGCTACAACACCGATATTCTTTTCTGCCAACAGCGGAAAATAATATGCTGTGCGATATGCTCCCGGCAGCACAACAATGGAGGTATCGGTTGCAGAAACAGAAGCATTATCCCGGCCGGCAAGGGTATCTTTCACCCGCTCCCTGCATCCCGCAGGTACCATAATAAGGCAACACAATATTACTAATAAAAACTTATGCATATCTATACTCCTGGTGTTCATATCATTACATCTTTTCACTAAAATTAGGCTGCCATAAGTATTAAATCATCAACATCATCCATGAAACTAATAGTGCTAAAGTAAATAAAAATAAATATCATTGATGGCAAAAATGTACATTCTAATCGCTATTTTTGCAGAAACATATACAGTATTCATTGAACTTTGAACTCTATATCGCCCAACGTCTCTTTCGCAAAGGCAATGCAGTTTTTACACGGCCTGTCATCAATATATCCGTGCTGAGTATAGCATTGGGTATAGCGGTATTAATACTCTCCATCTCAATCCTTCGTGGTTTTCAAAGAGAGATAAGGGATAAAATTATAGGTTTTGGGTCACATATACAAATCAGCCTTTACGACAGTAATGAGTCATACGAGACCAGCCCTATCATGGTTGACAGTGCACTTATTAAAGATATTCAACAAGTAAAAGGGGTACGGCATGTGCAAACCTTTGCCAATAAGGCAGGTATCATTAAGTCAAAACAACAGATCGAGGGTATCCTTTTTAAGGGGGTAGACCAAAACTTCGATTGGTCATTCTTCTCTTCAAAGATGGTAGCAGGTGTATTGCCTGTGTTTGATACAGAGAAACAGTCAAAAGAGATCATTATCTCAAAATCTATAGCCGATGCATTGCATTTCGACATCGGAGACAAGCTGATAGTGTACTTCATCGTAAAAAACAGTGATCGTCCAAAACCCAGGCCTTTTATAGTATCCGGTATTTACGAGACAGGGTTGGAGGAGTTTGACAAACGCTATGTTATCGGTGACATAAGACAGATACGTGCATTAAACAAACAAGAGTGGACTGCCATGCATATCTCCGGATACGAAGTGTTGGTAAACAGCTTTTCTACCCTTGCCAACACCACCCGGGCTGTAGATGATGTTGTCCCTTACAACCTTAAGACCCAAAGCATTATCGATATCAACCCACAGCTTTTCGGCTGGCTTGACCTGATGGATCAGAACGTAGTGGTGATACTTGTTATCACACTGTTAGTAGCACTGATTCATATGACCTCTATCTTACTGATACTGATTATCGAACGCACCAACCTTATTGGTATCCTTAAAGCATTAGGCACTACAAATGCTTCCATAAAAAAGATATTTCTCAGCAATGGATTGTTCATTCTGTTAAAGGGATTATTGTGGGGCAATGTTTTTGCTCTTGGCCTGGCATTTCTTCAGAAATACACACACCTGTTTAAGCTCAACCAGGAGCACTACTATGTTGCCTATATACCCATTGAGATAAGCCTCTCTCACATTTTGGCTGCCAACCTGCTTGTTATTGTAATTTGCCTTACCGTGATGATTTTACCTGCAATTGTTGTGGGTAAAATTTCTCCGGTAAAAGCTATTCGTTTTAATTAGAAGGAATTCTTATTTTGAAGAGAAAAAAATTCTTATCATACCGTGATTTGCAATCATACATAAAACAGTCATTTTTAACACTACCGCTTACTTTTTAGGCTCTATCTCCAGTATTTCAACATTGAAGGTCAACTTCTCGCCTGCAAGCTCATGGTTGCCGTCGAGTAGTACGACATCCTCTTCAATACCTATTACAACAAGTTCGATATAGCTATCATCATCCTGAGACAACACAATAGTTTGTCCAACTGTCAGATCAGTATATTCAAGCAGTTCATCAATATCCACCTTAATGATAAGGTCGGGGTTCACCTCTCCATAAGCATCTTTTGCTTCCACTTCAATCCTTTTTATCGCTCCCTGCTCCATTCCAATTAGTGCTTTTTCAAGTCCCGGGATGAGCAACTCCTTGCCCAGTTGAACACGTATCGGCCCTCGTGCAACTGTTGAATCAAAAATAGTTTCATCGCTGCGATAGCCTGTATAGTGCATCAACAGGGTATCTCCTTTTTTCACTTTTGTCATAATAAAAAGAATTACTATTTAAAATATATTTATACTATTCAATCCTTTAAAAACTGAAACAAACCTGCTACTTTTGCAAATATAAAAATAAACAAAACTTTTTTTCATTAACAGGCACTTGTTTCATCATAATACTTTATTTTAATGGCATGATGAAATCTACGCAAAGTGCAATACCGGGTCATCTAATCACCACAGAGGCATTGATGAGCATGATGACAGAAGCAGGTTTCATTTCATTGCCTATGTTGAGATAGTTTTTGTTTGACGAGTGTAAAAAATAAAATAATATGGAAAACGACAAATTAAAGTTTAATTCACGGCTTATCCACGCTGGTGGCCACAAAGACCCATTGGGCAGTGCTACCACACCCATTTACCAGACATCAACATTCAGTTTCAGAAATGTCGATCATGGAGCTGCATGTTTCTCAGGAGCAGAAGAAGGATATATATATACCAGGATAGGCAACCCAACGATACGTGATCTTGAGCGGAGCATAGCCTCGCTTGAAGAGGGGTATGATGGAGTAGCTACCTCTTCAGGGATGGCAGCGGTGACCACAGTATACAATGCCGTTTTGGAAACAGGGGCACACATAGTTAGCCATGGGGCGGTGTATGGCCCTGCACGTGGAGTGATGGAGACACTCTATAAGAAGTTTGGTGTTGAAAGCACTTACGTCAATGCTGCTAATATCAACGAGGTGATTGAAGCTGTTCAGCCGAACACAAAACTAATTTACCTTGAAACCCCGGCCAATCCCACTATGGAGATCATGGATATCCAGGCGATAGCTGATTTTGCACACAGTAAAGGTATTGTTGTATGTGTCGACAACACTTTCTGCAGTCCGTATCTTCAAAAGCCATTAACCTTTGGTGCAGATATAGTACTTCACAGTATGACAAAATTTATCAACGGTCATGCCGATATTGTTGCCGGGATTGTTGTAGCCAAAGATCAGGTGCTTTACAAAACCTTAAGGAACGCCATGATAAACATGGGTTGCAATATGGATCCTCATCAGGCATACCTCTCCCGTCGAGGCTTAAAAACATTGGGTATCCGTATCGACAGGGCACAACAGAACGCCATCAAGGTAGCTGACTTCATCAACAGCCACCCTAAGGTAGCATGGATACTCTATCCCGGCCTTGATTCACATCCCCAATATGCGTTAGGGAAAAGACAGATGAACGGCCCGGGATGCATGATCAGCTTTGGCCTGCATGGTGGGCTAAAGGCAGGAAAAGTGATGATGGACAATGTACAGCTTGCCTTGCTTGCCGTTTCATTGGGTGGCATCGAAACGTTAATACAACATCCGGCGTCCATGACACACTCGAAATTAAGTAAAGAAGCCAAAGAGAAAGTGGGAATTACCGATGAGCTTGTCAGGTTGTCTGTAGGTATTGAAGATGTTGAAGACATCATTGCTGACCTCAGCCAGGCACTCGATAAGATTTAATTATTTTTAACCAATATGGGCAACGTCAGATCTTACATATCACATCTTGGTCTCTCTCTCCTGCTTCTGTTACTTCATATCAATCCGATTAATGGGCAGAAAGTGGGTGTTGTACTAAGTGGAGGTGGTGCCAAAGGCCTTGCCCATATTGGTGTCTTAAAATGCCTTGAAGAGCATCAGATACCTATCGATTATATCACCGGCACCTCTATTGGCGCTATTATAGGAGCACTCTATGCTGCCGGCTACAGCCCTTATGAAATTGAAGAGATGGCTGTATCCGGACAATTTGAAAACTGGGCCACTAATAATGTGGATGCACAGTACTTCTATTATTTTAAAAAAGATGATCCGGATGCCGGATGGGGTTCATACTCTTTTAATTTCGACAGTATCTGGCAATCCTCCTTGCCATCAGGGATAATCCCTACATTTTTATTGGATTTTTCAGCACAAAAACTTCTTGCAGGAGCTACTGCAGTTAGTAAAGGTAACTTCGACAGTCTCTTTGTGCCATTTCGTTGTGTTGCAGCAGATATTGAAGCAAACCAGGCAATGGTGATAAAAGAGGGGAATCTTGGCAAAGCTATCAGAGCCTCTATGACCTATCCTTTCTATTTCAAGCCAATACGTATCGAAGGGAAGTTGTTATACGACGGAGGTATGTACAACAATTTCCCTGCAGATGTGATGTATGATGATTTCTTCCCTGATATTATCATCGGATCAAAGACGGCCGGCAACTTTGGCAAACCATCTGATTACGATATTATCTCGCATCTGCAAACCATGCTGATGGAAACCACAGAGTATTCCGTAATCTGCGATAACAGCATCCTGATAGAACCCGACATCCCTCCTACAGGACTCATCGATTTCAGCAGATCGCAAATTATCATTGACAGTGGCTATATCGCAACAGCCCGGAAAATATACGAGATAAGACTATTTGTCACTGATTCAGTCTCTGAGAGTGAAATGATTCACAAAAGGATGCAGTTCAGAGAGCGTTTTCCTGAAGAAATTATTGATCGCATAACAGTTTCCGGAGTTACCATACAGCAGTATAAGTATGTGAGCAATGCTATGTCTCAATCGTTGAAACTGGGAAGGGCCAAGAAAGAGCAGCTTACTTTTATTGAAGTTGAAAATGAGTATATGAAACTGGCAGCCGACAATCTCTTTCAATCAATGGATCCCGTTATTAGATTTGACTCTGTCAACAACACCTATCTCCTCGACCTAAAACTGAGCAGAAAAAAAATGTTCCTGGCGAAGTTTGGAGGTGTCTTTTCCAGCAAGCCTATAAATACCACTTTCATCCAACTGGGATATCAACATCTCGGCAGGAACAAACATGTTATTACTGCCGGGACCTATTTTGGACGATTCTATAATTCATTCAAGATTGCAGACAGGATAGAGTTTGTATCAGCTTTCCCCTTCTACTTTAAAACAAGTTTCTCTATCAATAACCGGAACTACTTCTATTCCAACTCAGCTTTCCTGGAAGACAACACCCCCTCATATATCATTGAAGACGATAAACACTGGCGATTTTCTTTAGGGAAAGGTATTGATAACTATGGTAAGTTCGATGCCGGCCTGGTTACCGGCCGGTTAATGGATAAGTATTACCACACCACCAATTTCAGGAATAAAGATACACTCGACCGTACCACCTTCGATTATTATAGTCCTTTTTTCTCCGTCGATATCAACACTTTGAATCGTAAACAATATGCTTCTAAAGGCAATCGTATTCAGTTTATTATCAATTATGTGAATGGTTCAGAACAACACAGGCCGGGGTCAACCTCTATATTTGAAGAGATCAGTTCAGCCAATCATTCATGGCTTTCAGTAGATTTTCGCTATTACCAATACTATCAGCTAAAAGAAAAACATACATTAGGCATTGCTTTTCAATCATTCTTCTCAAACCAGAAACCGTTTAACAACTATACAGCAAGTATCTTATTTGCACCATGCTGGCAACCCATTCCCGATGCAGCCACACGATACCTGCCAAACATCAGATCTTTTGCTTTCTCTTCCATTGGGATACGTTATATTTACCTGTTGATGGATCAGGTTGAACTACATACAGAATTGCATTCCTACCACCCCTATAAAGAGATCCATAAAAATGAGACTCAAAATGCTGTATTGGTAAAAAACTTCGGGAAGATATATACCGCTTCTGCTGCTTCTTTGGTATATCACTCTCCTATCGGGCCTGTTGCATTCTCAGTAATTTATTATCAAAACGCAAAATCACCGCTCTCTATCAGCGTTGATATCGGGTATACCCTATTTAACGAAAAAGCCTATTTCCATTAAATCATTGCATCGCCTGCTATTTCATGGAGAAAATATGTCGATATATATTCATCATTGGATAAAAGAATTCAGAAATATCAGCAAGATTGTCGTGTTTCATAAAATATTCTTATTTTTGTTCACTTATCATAAATAAGTAAATGGTATGCCATCTGCATCCTATATGGATGAATAACCCAACAAGTACAACCTAATATGGTTGTATGGAATTATTAACGCATCAAAATTATCCGTCATGGAAAACCTTAGCAAGCAAAGTGCCGAAGAGAAGACAAACAAACCGGAAGAAGTATCACCTGAAGTTTTAGATAATACCGGTGATATAAAATCAAAACCAAAAAAAAGCTCCAAGAAGGCCACTGCTGCTAAGCCGGCAGGCCTCACTGAACATTCTAAAGACCAGGATAATAAATCCCTTCCCGTTCAGATATCCAAAAAACCAACTAAAGCGGATTCCTCTGTTGATAGTACAAATGCTGATAACCCGGTAACAGAGGGAGAGATCGTTGACGCAATGGTTGACGAGAGTAAGAAAGATGACGAAGCAGAGAAAAAAAATGCGGAAAAAGAGGCTACGCCGGAGATGCTTGCAAAGCCAACAACAGAAGAGTCAGAGGTTATTGTAACAGGCCCTTCCCAAAAAGATAACAACAGCCACGAAGCCAGTGACGATGAACATCATGAAGAGAGTGACGATGATGACGATGATGATTCAGAAGATGATACTGTCAATTATGCTACCTTCTCCAAAGAAGATCTTGTTAAAGAACTTGAGAATACCGTTAAAGAAGAACACGTTACCCGTTTTAAAACTAAAATTGGCAAGATAAGGATTGCCTATAACGACCTGATCAAAACTGAAAAAGAAGAACAAAGGAGTTTGCAAATCGATGAGGAGGAGGAGCCAACAAAAGATGCTAATGCTCCCATGCAGGCCGATGCACTTTCCTTGCGTTTCAATGTGGCCTTCGACTTGTATAAAGAGAAGAAAAACAGGCTAATACAAGCGTTGGAAGAGCAGAAACACGTCAACTTACAAAAGAAGAATGAGATTCTTGAAAACCTCAGGGCACTGATCAACTCTGATGAGCCGTTAAAAAAGACATATGATGAGTTTAAACGCCTACAGGATGAATGGAAAGAGATTGGCATGGTGCCAAAAAATGAAACCAGTGAGCTGTGGAAAAACTACCATTTTCTAATAGAGAAGTTCTTCGATAAGGTAAAGATCAACAAAGAGTTGAGAGACCTTGACCTTAAGAAAAATATGGAGATGAAGATAGAGCTCTGTGAAAAAGCCGAAGAGCTTCTGCTGCTCGAAATATCTGTCCTTAAATCTTTCAGGCAACTGCAAAAATATCATCAGGAGTGGAAAGATATTGGTCCTGTTCCGGCAGATAAAAATGACGAATTATGGGAGCGCTTCAAAACCGTTACGGAAAAGATCAATGAGCGCAGAAAAGAATACTACGAGCAGTTGCATCAGGAACAACAAAATAATATGGTTGCAAAGACCGCACTGTGTGAGAAGGCAGAAGAGCTCATGGCTTTACCAAACAACCGATTTAACGACTGGCAAAAAAGAACTGAAGAGCTGAATGAGTTGCTGAAAATATGGAAATCATTAGGCCCTGCTCCCAGAAAACACAATGATGAAATATGGAACAGATTTAAAGGGACCCTTGATGAGTTTTACAATAACAAAAAAGAGTACTTCAATGCACTTAAAAATGAGCAGATAAACAACTTAAATCTAAAACTGGATATCTGTACACAAGCTGAAGCCATCAAAGAGAGCAATAACTGGAAAGAGACAACCAATGAGCTTATAAACCTTCAGAAAAAATGGAAAGAGATAGGCCCTGTACCCCGTAAAAATTCCGACAAAATATGGAAACGTTTCAGAGCTGCCTGTGATCATTTCTTTAAAAGAAAAGAAGCCTATTTCGGTAATATAAAACAACACGAAGAAGACAACCTTAAGAAAAAGGAAGCTATTATTGAGAAGATTGAAAATTACAATTTTGGCGATAACCAAAAAGAGAATCTCAATATCCTCAAAGACTTACAGCGAGAGTTTCTGGAAATAGGCCATGTACCAATGAAGTCAAAAAATGAGGTACAACAAAACTTCAGAAAAACCATTAATGCACAACTGGATAAACTTAAAATCTCTCCGGCTGAGCTTAGTGCTATGAGTTATAAGGCGAGACTGGAGAATGTAGTAGGCACCCCAAGGGCGGAACAACTCGTAAACAAAGAGAAACATATTTTTGCTAATAAAATCAGCAAGCTTAAAAACGACATCAATCTAT
>JAVVFR010000039.1:0-9154 GCA_032250595.1 Bacteroidales bacterium
CTCAAAAAGGAGCGTAAAATTAAAAAAGTTCAATGATTTATCAAACAGAATATTAGATTTTTACATCAGCATTCCATCAGAGCACTTCGACCAGTGCTTTCACTTTCTTCCAAACATCATGACTTATTTTTGCGCCGATCACTTCAATAACCTTCCCTGAGAGTATTGTACCGGCCATAGCACACTGTTGTGGTGACAGGTTTTTTGAGAGTCCGTATAAAAATCCGGCAGCATAAAGGTCACCGGCACCGGTAGTGTCTCTTCTCACAGCATCAACAATACCGATGGTATATTTTTGGTTATTTGTTTTCACCAAAGAGCCACGTTGACCAATTTTCACTATTGCTGTTTCACACATTTCCGCGATCTCATCAAGCGCCTCATCAGGTGCTTTCCCGGTGAATGCTTTAGCCTCCTCTTCATTGGCAAACACGATATCAATATAGTCATTTACGATACGTCTTAAAAACCCGAGGTTTGCTTCCACGACGTTATAGCTTGCCAAGTCAATGGAAACCTTGACCCCTTCAGCTTTAGCCAATGTCACGATATGTTCAACGAGTGCATTATTAAAAACCAGATACCCTTCCAGGTGCAAGAGGTCATATCCTTTAATCATATCGGCGGTGATCTCTTCAGGCGTCAGTTCCACAGCAGCACCCAGATAGGTACCAAAGGTACGTTCAGAATCCGGACTGATAAAAGTAATAGCCGTACCACTGGGCTGCAAGCCTTTCAATAGCAATGGAGTAATACCCGATTTTTCGAGGTCAATCCTGAAAAAACTGCCTATCTCATCGTCTTTTATTTTTCCTATATACGCTGTTTCTACACCTAAATTCGCCAATCCGTGAATAGTGTTAGCCGCTGATCCACCACTTGCCTGTAAACGGGGAAATAATGCTGATGATGCCAACAGCTTCTCTGCCATTTCAGCCTCTATTAATTGCATGCTCCCACGCGGTAGTTTATGCGCTTCAAGAAAACTATCATCCTCCAGAGTAAGAAGAATATCTACCAATGCGTTGCCTATTCCAATAATTTTCACAATTATATATTTATTTTAAACTATGTTGAAATCACTTACAAAAGTCATAATCAATTACAACTCTTATGTAATAGAATGTGCAAAGTTACCCTTTTTACAGGAAAAAAATACCAATATCAAAGACACAAGATATAGGAGGCTATCTTTCTGCAAATTTTCTCTTTGCTCAGAGAACAGAGTATCCTAGTCCAAACGTTATAGGATACATCTCCGGCCCTTTGTTGGTTTCGAACAATGAGACCAACGGATAGTGACAGCTTACGCTGAATTTTCCGTAGTTTATTCGGAGCGTAGGGCCGTATTTTATTCTCGCAATATAAGGGATATTGAACCTTTTCTCCTTTATCTGGCTTTCGCTGAAGTACCGATAGTCATCCCCCTTATATTTGGTATGGTCACTAATAAGCATACCAAATTTAAACCCGGCAGCAAAGCGTAATTTCTTCTCTTCCCCGGCTGCAAAACGAAATTCAACAGGCAACTCAATGTAAGTAACGTTGAGTTTGTTCTTTTTATAACTGAACGCATCCATACTTGATGTAAGGCTGTCGAGAGGAGTAAACCCTGTATAGTCCTGCAAAACATCTTCATCATCCTTATAAGGTAAATTTCGAGGCATTGCATCACTGTAAAAGTTATGTGAACTCAGGCTAAAGCCCAAAGCAATACCTACACGGTTTTTAGTGAAGGGATACATCGCCTGCAAACCAAAACCGGGTTGAAAAACACTTACGTTAATATCATCAGGAAGTAAAAACCATTGATCGTGCAATAATGAAACTATCAGCCGGTCGCCTTGCAACAACTGGATCAAAGGAATATTACTGTTCTCTTTTTGCAACATCAAAGGATCCCTTTCTGCAAAAACAACAGTGACTGTAAAAATAAAAACGATAATTAATAATACTTTTCTCATAATACAGCTTTTTGTGTTATTTTGTTCTCCAATAAATTATGGATGCAAGATAATCAATTTATGAATTAAATACAGAAATTATGCTTCGACATATTGTAATGTTTAAACTAAAAGGGACCAAAGAGGCTGAAAAAAAGCAATATAGCCAACAATTAAAAAGTGCCATTGAAGCGTTACCTGAATCTGTTGAACAGGTGAAATTTATGGAGGTGGGAGAAAACATAAACCAAAATCCCTCAGCCTATGACCTGGTACTGGTATCAGATTTTGAGAACGAAGAAGCGCTAAACATTTACCGTAATCATCCGGAACATGTTAAGGTAATTGAAATTATTCAATCGCTTGTAGCTTCAATACACGTAGTAGATTATATAGTATAACACTCCTTATAATATTTTAAAGGGAAGATTAAGCAAATGACTTTTGACAGAGCCATAGTAATATTATGCTCCTGTTTTTCTATAATTCACCACTGCCAGAGATAGCATAATAATAGCATATACCGAGAGGGAGATAAACTCTTTCGCCAGATCAGCCGCCTCGGAACCCTTCAGCAGTATCATCCTGATAGCACGCATAAAATAGAAAAACGGATTAATAATATTAATATGCTGGGCCCACTCAGGCATACTCTCAGTTGGTGTGAAAATACCACTCATCAGTATAAACACCAATGCAAAGAAAAAGGTAATAAACACCACCTGTTGTTGTGATGAACTAATGGTAGAGAGAAAAAGACCTATTCCCAGGGCAAGCATCAGATAAACGGTAGCAAAACCAAAAAGTAACCACACACTTCCAACAACTGGGAGATGAAAGATAAATACTCCCAACAAAAGGCCTAATCCCAGCTCAAACAGAGCGATCAACAAAAATGGAAAGAGTTTTCCAAAAATAAACTGATATCGTTTAATAGGTGTAACATTTATCTGCTCTATCGTACCCATCTCCTTCTCTCTCACCAGATTAAAAGCGGTAAGAAACATCCCGAAAATAGTTACCAAAATCACCATTATTCCGGGCACCATGAATATATAGTAATTCATCTCAGGGTTGTACCAAAACGATACTGTTGTTTTTATTCCTGGCAAACCTGTTCTTTTACGAATCAAGCCGGTTTCAAGCATAAGGTTCTTATTGAATCCCATGATGATATTCGTTGAATAATTCTCAATCAATCCGGCCACAGTGCCGTTAATTGCATTTATCATCAATTGAACGGATGCCTCTTTCTCCCGGTTGAGGTTTTTCTCAAACCCATTAGGTATTATCATGATGGCATCACAATCGCCTGCCAACATCAATGCCTCCGCTTGCTCTATCGACATGTTGCCTCTCTCTGACGAATAAAACCTTGACCCTTCAAATTCAGAATACAACCTGTTGGAAACCGGCGACCTGTCATAATCTATAACAAGCATCCTGATCTCCTTCATCTCTAAAGTAGCAGCATGTACCAATATAATAAACTGCACCACCGGCACAACAAAGATAACAGGCAACATTACCTTGTCTCTGAAGATCTGAATAAACTCCTTCTTTAATATGGCAAGAATGGTATACATAATTATTCTAATCTGATTTTAAAATTTTTTACACTGATGCCGATAAAAAAGAGTGTCATACCTACCAATATCAGTGTCTCTTTCCAGATAAATGCCACTCCTGTTCCTTTGATCATAATATTCTTGATGATGATGATATACCATTTTGCAGGGATGATATGGCTAAACCACTGTAAAATTTTTGGCATATTTTCAATAGGGAAAATAAACCCCGACAACAGCATGGTAGGCAACAACAGGCCAAAAACAGAGATAAACATGGCCGTTTGCTGTTTCTTACTCACCGTAGAGATGAAGATTCCCAGGGAGAGTGCCAGTATTATGTATAGTATTGAGAGCAGTAGCAGCAGCAGCAAGCTACCTTTAACAGGCACTTCAAAAACATAATATCCCAATGCAATAATGGTGATCACATTAATAAATGCCATCCCAACGTAAGGCAAAACTTTCCCTGCAATAATTGGGAGCGGCCTGAGTGGAGAGACCAATAATGCCTCCATTGTTCCAACCTCTTTTTCTCTAGCAATAGATACTGATGTCATCAAAGCAGAAATGATCATTAATATCAGCGCCATCGTTCCCGGAATATACATATATGCACCAATAAGGTTCTCATTATAACACATACGGATCTTGGGTGTAATTTTCATCGGGAGTTGCATATCCCTAAAGTAATCTGCGGAGAAGTCATTGATGATAGCTTGCGTGTATCCGGCAACAAGATTGGCTGTATTGGCATCAGATGCATCAACAATGATCTGAATATCTGCTGAATGTGTTCGCTCAAGATTTTTCGCAAAATCTTGTTCAAAAACAATTACTTCCCTTATTATCCCTTCTTTAAATGCCTGTTCTATCTCTGATTCATTAGTAAGATTTTTATCCAGTAAAAAATACCCCGACCCCAGTATCTTCGATGTAAGCTTCATAGTGATTTCATCTTTTGATTTGTCGAGAATGGCAATCTTTGCATCATTGATCTCATTGGTGATAACATAACCAAAGATCAGTATTTGAGCTATGGGCATACCAATAAGGATGAGCAGTGTTCGTTTATCACGAACAATATGATAGAACTCCTTTACCACAAATCCAAAAAAACGTTTCATGTTCACTAGCTGTTTAACATTGGTCTGGCAATTTTCACAAAAACCTCATCCATAGTATTGGCGTTGTATCGGTTTTTAAGGTTTTCCGGTGTATCGAGCGCACTTATTTTCCCTTCATGAAGAATACAAACCCTGTCGCAATACTCGGCTTCATCCATATAGTGGGTTGTAACAAACACAGTGATTCCGTTATCGGCAGCCCGGTATATCATCTCCCAAAACTGACGCCGGGTTATCGGATCAACACCACTTGATGGTTCATCAAGAAATACGATCCCGGGATTGTGAATAATAGCTACAGAGAAAGCCAGCTTCTGTTTCCAGCCCAAAGGGATATCCATAATTTTTTTTCTGCGCATAGTTGTCAATCCGAGATTATTAGTCAGTTCATTACACCGCCGCCGAAGCACGTTGCCCCGTAAGCCATAAATGCTACCGTAAAACTTAATATTCTCTTCTACCGTCAAATCTTCATAAAGAGAAAACCGCTGACTCATATAACCAATACGTTGCTTGATCTTTTCTGTCTCACTGTATCCGTCCAGGCCATCAATTTTGATAATCCCTGAGGTAGGCTTCGATAAACCACACAGCATACGTATAGCCGTAGTCTTCCCGGCACCATTGGCACCGAGAAATCCAAATATCTCACCACGCGCTACGGTAAAGGAGAGATGGTCGTTGGCTATAAATGAACCGAATCGTTTTACCAAATCCTCCACAATAATAACTGGGGCATTAGTTTCCACCGGCAATTCCTTCCTGTTTTTTCATAGTGTCGATAAAAAAATCTTCGATATCCGCTTCCACGGGTTTTATCTCAAAATCCTCTATCCCACGCTGAAAGAGATAATCTTTCAACCCGTCCAATGAGAAGGAAGAAGCAAGAGGTATAAGATGATGGAACTGTCCGAAAGGATAGATAGTTTCAGCCATTCCGCTCTCTCTTACATACTTCAAGACCATATGATTATTACGTGCTCTGACAGCATATAGCGGTTTTGAAAAGCTTTTTGCTATCGCTTCCGGAACATCACACCGTAGTATCTCCCCTTTGTTGATCAACGCTATCTTGTCGCATCGCAATGCCTCATCCATATAAGGTGTTGATACAATAATTGTAATGCCTTCGTTTCTTAAGCTGCTTAGCATATCCCAGAATTCTCTCCTTGATACTGCATCGATACCTGTAGTAGGCTCATCAAGGATCAGCAGTTTCGGACGATGGATGAGTGCACACGACAGGGCAAGCTTCTGTTTCATGCCACCGGAGAGATTCCCTGCCCTGCGCTTTTTAAAAGGCTCGATATGTGAATAGATCTCTTTTATCAGACTGTAGTTCTCTTTGACAGACGTACCAAAAATTGTTGCAAAAAACTTCAGGTTCTCCTCTACGGTAAGATCTTGATACAGTGAGAACCTGCCGGGCATATACCCTGTAATCCTCCTTATAGCCCGGTAATCTTTAACACTGTCATAACCATTAACTTTGATAGTACCTTTATCGGGAACGAACAAGGAGGCAATCAACCTGAACAGAGTGGTTTTTCCGGCACCATCAGGCCCTATCATGCCAAAGATCATTCCATGCTCTACATTGAAATGTATATCCCGCAAAGCAGTGACTGTGCCGAATGACTTCCAGATCTCTTCAACATGTATTGCATTGACACTATTGGCCATTGTTTGCTGTTTTTGTAAGGGAAGAAAGAAATCTCACCTCTCCCGGCATACCGATTTTTAATCTGTCATCATTCTGCACTTTTACCTTTAACGCATAAACAAGCTTTACACGCTCTTCTTTAGTCTGAATTATTTTAGGCGTGAACTCCGCTTCATCAGATATCCATGTTATTACTCCTTTTATTACATCATTCTCCTTCGTGTTGCGGTCAATAATAACCTCCACCTCCTGCCCTGTTGTAACCCCCGGCAGTTGGCCGCCACTGATATAAGCACGTAAAAAAAGATGATCGTCAGGTGCAATTTTATATAAGTTTTTTCCCGGAACAACCAGTTCATGACCATAAGCATATTGTTGCAATACTTTTCCTTTCACAGGATTAGTGATATAACATCTTTTAATTTGGTCCTCCACTTGCATTATCTGGAAATCCATGGCCTGTTGTTCAGCAAAGACAGTACTGTTTTGAGTACGTATCGACTCGATTTGCCTTTGTGCCACATTATATTGGCTCTCGAGATCATCGAGCTGCTTACCGGTTGCAGCATCAGCCTCCTTCAGCCTTTTCACACGGGCTATCTCTTTAGTCAAACGCTTCTGTTGCTCTTCGTAAATCCTGATCTGTGAGGCGATCTGCTCCGTTTTAGCACCAATGACAGATCGCTTCGCCCTCAACTGATTAAGAGAAAGATATAGTTGCGTGGTGTCGATGATGCCAACAAGCTCTCCTGCCGTCAACACCTTGCCCTCTTCAACATTAAACATCACCAGTTTGCCCTGCATCTCTGAAGCAATCATAATCTCCTCTGCCTCAAAATTACCATAAGCATCCGATGCTTCATCCCTGTTATTACACCCAGAAAAGACCATTAAAAATATTGTATAAAATATGACGCTCCTTACCATGATATATATTTTATTGATTAATATTCCCAGCAATAAGATTATAATTTACAATCGACTGATGCATTAAAATCTGATGAGATTTTTGCTCCAGCCTGGCTTGTGTTTCATTGGATAATTCAGTAAGGTATTCAGTGACAGTAGCTACCCCATTTTCAAGTTTTGCCTCAACAGCTTTTGTGATGCTATGGCGCAGTGCTACAAGCTGTTCATCCTGTTCAACAAGTTCTTTATAGAGCTGCAGGTTTCTATATGCCTGCTGAAGCTCTATCTGTATCAAACGTTCAAAAGATTGCCGGTTTAACTGTGTCATATCCTGCTGAATACCAAGTTGTTGCTTTTCACGCTTTACCTTATTCCAGTCGTATATATTCCATTGGAGTTTTACACCAACAATAAGCCATTCATTAAATTCATCACTTAGAAAATCCAATCCGGGCTTACCGTATCCAGCCTGTGTAAATGCAGCTAATTTGGGCTGCCGTTTAGCATTGAGAAGTGATGCCGCTGTGGCATAATGCTCTGCCCCTAAAGTAAACATATCAATTTCAGGACGTCTTAACGATGTAACATTTGGCATACTCCAGGAAGGGAGAGAGAGAGCGGTGCTTGTTTTGATTTGCCTGCCGGTAAGCATCGTTAATGTTTCAAAAGCACTCTCTATCTGTGTAGTTATTTCAGTGCGTTGACGATTCATTTTAACCTTCTCTGCCTTTAAAGCGTCTAACTCGTACCTGAGTAAAACACCATTTTGAACACTATTTTCTGCCACTGTAATACGTTTATCAATAACCCCCATCACATTGTCAATAATCTTCAGTTTCTCTTGTAGAAGCAGTATAGAGAAGTAAGCTTTGCTAACCGAAAAGTTTATCTGGTAAAGATCTTTCTCCAGCGAAGCAAGTTCAGTCATGTTTTGGGATTGCTGTAACAATTTCTCTTTGTTCACACCTCTTCCATCCCAAACAAGCTGTGCTATATCTAAGGTCACATTGTACTGATCATGAGAAGGGGAAGGGATGTTTATATCGATCATCGGATTGTCTACCTTAATACTGGTCACTTCCGATTGCCAGGAAGCCTTTGCATTAATATTAAACGAGGGATACCATGCTGTTTGAATATTTTGTACCGCAAGATCATTTTTTTGCTTTATCAATTCCCCCTTTCCTCTAAGCGGATGAGCCTCTGCCGACATCTTTAAACATGCATCAATAGAAAGTGTGTCTTGGGAGAAAACTGAACCAATCAAAAAAACCAGTAACCCAATTGTCAATATTATATTTCTTAAAATTTCACTGCCTTTAGATTTCATGTACGAAACAATTTTTGTGTTACTTAACGACGCGGATGTCTGTTATTTATTCAGATAAGGGTATGTTTTTTAAATCGGCAAGTATCATCTCAGTGACCAACCCTACCCTTATATTTAAAAATTCTTTATACGCTTTTTCATTATTATTAAAAAATATACGTTGTAATAATGGCTTAGCCGCAACAGGAAAAATGCAAAGGGAGAGCATATTGATAATTAGCGTGTGTGGGTCAACCGGTTTTATACGGCCTTTATTAATCTCAGATTGAACAAATGAAAAAAGTTCCTTCGGTTTAACCCCACTATCCATTACAACTTTATATAACTCATCAGGATTCCGGTTGATCTCCTGCATAATAAACAACGGTATGTAAGGGTGCTTTAATAGGATATCCATATAGTTTTCAATAAAGAGCCTTATTTTCACTTCAAATGTGGTAGCAGTGCTTATCTCTTTTTCTATTTTAGGAATAACCTTAGTGAACGCATATTTAAAGACAGCCATAAAGAGTTTCTCTTTTGACCGATAGTAATAATGAAGGAGCGCTTTATTAATATTGGCTTTATCAGCGATCTCCTGCATCCGTGCTCCTGTCATTCCTTTTTGGATAAAC